>JAAYBL010000079.1 GCA_012718945.1 Bacteroidales bacterium | reverse complement strand
CAATAATCCAATGCTGGCAACTTGTCACCAGGCACGTACGGTAGGCTGTCATACACGTCCAAGGCTGTTTGCCGACGCATCACCATGTTCTCGTTGTAGATACCGTTATAGAAATTGACAATGGTCGTACTCAGGTAGGCGTTGTTGATCATCCCGTACTTGAAGAGCATTTTCTTTTGTGACAGCGTCAAATCATCGAAACGACTCACGCCCCAGGCATTGTTTGCGAAAAACGTATCCCAGGCACTGTCCGGAGCGGCAAACAGCGTGACGCTACCGGTCAACTTCATCACGTCATCGTATTCCAGTTCGTTGATTAAACGCAGGGTGTAGGTGAAACAACCTTTATCCTCCAGATAAGCATAAATATTGTCTCCCAACCAATCCGGTTCTTTGTCATCGTAGAAATAGGTATCCTCGCAGGCAGGAAAAAGGGTGCTGAGGACCAGCATGAGGGGAATGAAACGTAAAAGCCGGTGCCGCACGCGAGTGAAAGAGCTTTTCATGGTTCAAGGTGTATTTAAGGGTTCGGAAAAGCACTCGACAAAAAGACTTTTCCATGTACAAAGAAACACTTTAATCGAACATGATTGGGTAAAAATTTCAGTCAAAATACAGACGTAAAACCGTCAAATACCAACTATAGGCTATTGGCGACCTCTTGCATATGACCCTTTTTTACACTAATATTGACTTAAAATTACACCTTTGTTTGGGCGGTAAGTGCTTATTTCGTTAGACGGCGATCGGGCACAGCAAACGCAAACCCAAACATTTGATTACCAATTGTTTAACAAATTCATCGCCCACAATTCGACCATGAAATCAACTAAGACAACCACGCTCCTCCTCCTTTGTTGTTTTGTTGGATCAATCAGCCTGCAAAGCCAGGCTCAGACCCGCTTGAACCTTTACCGAAACAATCAAACTGTTACAGTGGCCGACCTCGAACAAGTGCAGAAAATCACCTTCGATAACGGCAACCTGGTGATCCATCACACAGACCAACAGCAGGATAGTTTTCCCTTGAACGAGATCCAATCCATCCGTTTCGTCCAGGAACCCGCCAAGGTGGAACAGCGAACTACCCAGCGCCTGATATTGTATCCCAATCCTGTTGTCAACGAGCTGAAACTGGCTAATTTACCAGCTGGCAATTCAGTGGTACGCATCTACGGTGTCAGCGGCATCCTGCTGCGTCAACGCACGCTACCTGAAGGATCCAACTCCCTAAATGTCAGCGACCTTCCCGCCGGCTTTTACCTGCTGAGCGTCAATGGTCAGACGCTCCGTTTCTCCAAACAAACCAAGTGAATCAACCACTCTTCATAACACGTAACACCACTTAACAAAGCCCTTATGAGAACATTTCTACGCATCCCGTCACGCTTGAAATGCACCCTGATCCTTATTTCTCTGCTCTGGTTTTCCACCTCCTTGTCGGCTCAGGACATTACGACAGGTCTCAAGCTGTACTATAGTTTCGAGGACGTTGACACCACGTCGGTGCCCGATCTTTCCGGCAACAACCTACACGCCACCCTCAAAGGGGCTGCGGCCATCACACCAGCCTACAGTGGACTGGGGGTTGAATGCCTGGTCAAAGACAACTACCTGTTGCTGCCCGCCGACATTTTGTCAAACACCACCGATTTTACCTTTGCCACCTGGGCTTATTTCAACGGAGTGAACAACAGCACGCGCTTCTTCGACTTCGGCAACATTGCTGAGGACAATAACCCCGATGATTTTTTGTGCTTCATGCCCAACAATGGCAGCGGATTCGCCCGTATGCGCTTCCGCACAACTGGTGGAGCGTTGGGTATCAACGTTGATGCCACCGTCAAGACGCCGGCGGCTCAATGGTGCCATGTCGCGGTCACATTTGATTGGGATGACGGAGTAGCAGCCGGGACAGCTACCATCTACATCAACGGTCTTCCCGCCGGCACGGCTCAATATTCCACCTTGCCCAGTATGATGGGCGCAGGCACATCGACCACCAATTACATCGCCCGTTCCCGCTGGGATCAGGACAAGAATGGCCTGAATGCCATCCTTGACGAAATCAGGCTATACACCAGAGCCTTGACCGAACAAGATATGGCTGCCCTTTACGGCGTATCAGCCGAAGCACTAATGTTGGCCAACGGCTACCCTCAAACGTTGTTGGATGCCAAAAGCCAACTCACCATACCCGGAGACCTCACTGCAGTCTCAGCCCCGTTGACGCTGGCCACCACAGCCGACGGTGGTGTCAACATCGTCTGGTCCTCTTCCAATCCAGCCATTGTTGACAGTTTGGGCAACATCAACCGCCCCGATCAGTACGACGCTACCGTCGTATTAACAGCCACCTTGTCTCAGGTAGTGGGTGAAAAAACCTTTTACCAGTCCAAGAAATTTACCGTGGTTGTCTCTGCTTTCAATCAAGTAGGCTATCAGGTGGCCAAATGGTCCTTCCAACCTGAAAACATCGCCATGGAAGACGGCGCCATCACCGTCATTGACGACACCGAAAGCGCCTTCAAGGCGACCTTGAAAAACGAAGCCACGATCAGGACGATTGGTACCACAGATCAATTCAATGTACTAGACCTGGGCAATGGTACCGGTTACCTGGATCTTGGACAAGAGATAGGCAAGGCAAT
>JAAYBL010000078.1 GCA_012718945.1 Bacteroidales bacterium | reverse complement strand
GGGGTAGGGTATTGTCTCCAGTACCCGTTCCTCAGGGCTGGCGAACGCTTCGACATCGGCGCCAATCGCTCGTCTCAAGTGACTCGCGAGGTTGGCCTTGCCGATCTCAAAGCATCCGCTGGCGCCCCTCGTCAATGTTACTGGATTCAACACCCAACCCCTTTGGCGGTCCGCTCCCGCAGTGAAACTATCCAGAAACTACCCCGCAGGAAAGTGTCAATAACCAGAAAACACTCGCTATCGGAAACTATATCAACAAGCTGAATGCCAAACAGAAAAACCCAGCCTTCCAGTCCCAGCTTTTAAGCACAACAACGTTCACCACTGACAGCTGCATCAATCACCAACCAACTAGAATGATCCAACAAGCTAACCAGACCAGTTTCTATCAATGCCAATAATCAACTTCTCCCCAGTAGAAACGTTCCCTTGTTTGATGTAGCAATTGTGGATGGAAGAATGCAAACCTCAAGGGTTAGATGAACTGATCAGGTTCCTTGTAGACTGCTTTTTTAGGGTCTTAGGTCAATGCTCATTACTGGGATTTTAGTAGGGTTGTATTCTCTGGCATTCTCTTGCATGGCACTCTCTTTAGTGGTAGCGCTTTGATGAGTTTGATACCGGAGCGCACCGCAGCGGGGTTGGGTGTTGAATCCGGCAACATTGACGAAGGGTGCCAGCGAACCCGACGAGAGCGGCATTGCCGACTTCGTGAAGTCACTTGAGACGAACGATCGGCGCCGCTGTCTAGGGGACGCCAGCCCTGAGGAACGGGTGCCGGAGACAATACCCGACTCCGCCCGAAGGGGAGCGGAATCGAAGAGAAAAGAGATTTCCGCCCAAAGGGGAGCGGAATCGAAGGATAAGGAGATTCGCTGCCAAAGGAGATTAGAATCGAAGGAAACAACAGATTAACACAAAATCATAGCTATTGAGATGCTCCCTTTTTTTTTGTACCTTTGCACCGATTCGTTCGAAATACAGGTTTCCTTCTTTTCGGAATCCACCACTGTTCGTGATGAACAGCAACGACCCCAAACGGCCAACGAGGCCTTGACGGTTACTAAATAAATTGCATGACATTTGACTCATTACAGCTTTCAGCACCCCTGTTGAAGGCTTTGGCCGAAGAAGGCTACACCCAACCGACACCCATACAAGAACAAGCTATCCCCATTATACTACAAGGACGCGATGTATTAGGTTGCGCCCAAACAGGCACTGGCAAAACCGCTGCCTTTGCTTTACCCATACTCCAACGCCTTGATCAAGGCCTCAACGCACCCAAGAAAAGAGTTATCAAAGGCCTGATTGTCACCCCGACAAGGGAATTGGCTATTCAGATCGATGATAGTTTCAAGGCCTACGGCCGCTATGTAAATGTACGACACACTGTCATATTTGGCGGTGTGGGACAACAGCCCCAGGTAGATGCGCTCAAAAGAGGCGTTGATGTGTTGGTGGCCACCCCCGGTCGCCTCCTGGACTTGATGAGTCAAGGATATATCAGCCTGAAAGACATCGAACTCTTTGTTTTGGACGAAGCCGATAGAATGTTGGACATGGGATTCATCCACGACGTAAAACGCCTCATTGCTGTATTGCCAGCAAAGCGTCAGTCCTTGTTTTTCTCAGCCACAATGCCCCCTTCCATTGTGAAGCTGGCTGGTACCATCCTGACAAAACCACTTCAGGTGACTGTAACACCCGTTTCCTCAACGGTGGAAACCATCGATCAAATGCTCATTTATGTGGAGAAGATCGATAAGGGAGCCTTGTTGATCGATTTGATTGAACGGAACAAGCTGGATTCAGTCTTGGTGTTTACCCGAACGAAACATGGAGCCGATAAAGTGTCGAAGGCGTTGAGCAAACGGAAGATCCGTTCCGAAGCCATACATGGCAATAAATCACAGAACGCCAGGCAGCGCGCGCTTACACAGTTTAAAAACCGTCAGATTCAAGTCTTGGTGGCTACCGATATTGCCGCCAGGGGAATTGACGTGGATAGTCTGGCCTGTGTGGTCAATTATGAGATACCCAATGTCCCTGAGACCTACGTACACCGTATCGGTCGTACCGGAAGGGCCGGCGCTGCAGGGAAAGCCTTTTCCTTCTGCGAAACGACAGAAAAACCCTACATCAAGGATATTGAGAAACTGATAGGACGCAAAATACCCGTTGGTTCTTCATCCTTATTTTCACAACCGCAACATTAATCATCAAATATGGCAAGAGCACAAATTAGTTACAACAAAAGAGAACTCGAGAAGAAAAAACTTGAAAAACGACAAGCCAAACAACAAAAGGCTGAAGAACGCAAATCCAGTGGTTCAAGCGGACTGGATGACATGATTGCCTATGTTGACGCTTTTGGTCGTATCACCGACACAGCACCCGATCCTGCACACAAGGAAGCTATTGATCTGGAATCCATTGCAGTATCCGTCCCCAAGCGGGAAGTAGAAGAAATTGACCCCGTCCACACTGGCAAAGTTGACATGTTCAACAACAGCAGGGGTTTTGGATTTATCCGTGAAACCGGTAGCAGTGAACGCTATTTTGTCCACGCCAATGGACTGCTGGAACCTGTTATGGAGGGAGACCGCGTTAGTTTTGAAGTGGAAAAAGGCTTGAAAGGCCTAATGGCTGTCAAAGTACAGAAGCTGAAGTAAACAGCCTACCACACTGATTTTAAAAGAAAACCCTGCAGTTTGAACACAAGCTGCAGGGTTTTTTGATGGGGTAATACTCCGAATTATTCGAATAGCTTTTCGATCTGATCTTTGTAACGTTGTTGGATGACGTTGCGTTTTACCTTGAGTGTGGGCGTGAGGATACCATTGTCCACCGACCATTCTTCGCTGACCAAATCAAACGATTTAATTTGCTCATGATGAGCGAACAGGGGGTTGAACTTCTTCAGTTCCTTGTTGAAAATGGCCTTGACCTCAGGGTGAGCGAGCAACGAGGCATCATCCGTGAAAGCAATGTTGTGGCGTTTGCAGAAATCCTTCAAGTAGGTCATGTCCGGATGGATGAGTGCAGCGGCGAATTTTTGGTTTTCGCCCAGTACCACCATGTTTTCGATGAAAGGAGATTTGCAGAATTGCTCTTCGATCAGGAAGGGATTGATGTATTTGCCAAACGATGTCTTGAAGATGTGCTTCAAGCGACCAGTGATGATGAGCAGGCCTTCGGGAGTAAAACGACCCGTATCGCCGGTATGGAACCAACCATCCTTGTCAATGACTTCGGCCGTTTGTTCGGGGTCTTTATAATACCCCAACATCACATTCGGGCCTTTGCAAATAATCTCATTCTCGGCCGTAATCTTGATTTCCACACCGGGGAGGGCAGGCCCAACGGTGCCGGCTACACGATTACCCTTGCCTCTGGCGCTGACAGCGATGACCGGCGATGTCTCGCTTAAACCGTATCCTTCAAACACAGGCATGCCGATGGCGTTGAAGAAGGCAGCCTGGTGTTTCTGGATGGCTGCGCCGCCGGATACAACGATATCAAAATTGCCACCGATGGCTTCGCGCCATTTGATGTAAATGAGTTTATCGGCCAGTTTGTGCTTAAGTAGGTACCAAGCAGAGTTGTCGTCAAGTTTATAGTGCTTGGCCAGTTCAAAAGCCCAGTAGTAAAGACGTTTTTTGAAGCCCGTTTGTTTTTTACCGGCCAGGTAGAGTTTGTCGTACATCTTTTCCAACACGCGGGGTACACAGGTCATCATGGTTGGATGAACTTCCTTGATGTTTTCGGCAATGGTGCCCAGGTTTTCGGCATAGTAAATGGAAAAGCCCAGGAAGTGATAGAGGTAGACCAGTACCCGCTCGTATGCGTGGCACAAGGGCAGAAAACTCAACGCTATGCGACTCCAGGGAGAGGGCGTATCCTTGAGGCTGTGTAATTGGCTGACAATGTTGTGGTGGCTAAGCATAACCCCTTTTGGGAGACCAGTAGTACCAGATGTATAAATCATCGTCGCCAAATCATCGGGCTTAATGGCTGCTTTCCGTGCTGCCAGGGCCTCCGGTTGCGGATTGCTGTTGCCGAACGCGTAAAAATCATTGAGCAGTATGGTATCTTCAACGGTGTCAAGGCAGATGATGCCTTTAAAATGGGGAACCTTGGCAACAATAGGCTTAATCCGTTTAACCAGATCGGGTGTGTCCACAAACACATATTCAATTTCTGCGTGGTTGAGAATGTGCAGGTAGTCGTTGTCGCTGATTGTTGGGTAGATGGGAACGCTGACGGCTCCGATCTGCATGATGGCCATGTCGAAGAAGTTCCATTCCGGCCTGTTGGTGCTGATGACGCCCACTTTGTGACCCGGTTCCACACCTTTGGCCATCAGTGCATAGCTGATGGCGTTGACCCTTTCCCTATAGGCTTCAATGTCATACTTGACCCATTGGTGATTGACCTTGCCGGCTAAGACAACCTTGTTGTCGGCGTATTTTTCCTGGTAGTTGTCGAGCAAGTCGAAGAGGCGAGTGACGTCCATACTGTGCAAATTAATAATTACGAATCGCGTATTCAGTTCACAAAAGTAGGTTTTTTTTCAATGTTTAACACTAAAAAACCTGCTTTCTGCAATTTGGAGTTATCAAAAGGGCAGATCGTCCTTTTCATCACCGTTCAAAAAAGCCGGTGCAGGTTGGCCGAATTCAGTGCTTTTGGGTTTGCCGCTTGCGGCCTTGGGAGCTTGTGATGGGTTGGCTGCCTGGTCGCCTTTATCCACCCGCCAAGCTTTGACATCGGTATAGTAACGACCATTGAATTCCCGGCTTTCAACATCGAAAAAGACGGTTACGTTTTCACCTTCGGTCAAGGCATATTGGTCCACCTTGTCCCCCCACAGGTTAAATACCATCGTCTTGGGGTATTGATCGCCGTATTCGAGGAGGTATTCTTGTTTTTTCCAGGTGCCATTCTTGCCCTCGCCGGTTTGCAATGGGAGGAGTTTCGTGATTTTTCCGTACAATTCCATGATGTGATAAACTGATTGTTAGTATGTTGTGTTAATGCTATCGGGGTTGTTGATGGCCTGATTGACCGTCCTGACAAAGGCTGACATCTTTTCGGGATTTCTCAGCATGATGCGTTGTCCAGCCTTGATGGGGGTACCTGGAGCCATGTCGTTGAGTTCGTACAAGGCTTTCAACTTTAAGGCATACCGTTGGGCTATCATATGCATGGTCTCACCTTCTTTGGCGATGTGACTGGGATTCTCGCCTTCCCACCAGGTGGTTTTGGTATCCAGGTAAAGCATGTCGCCAGGTTTGAGAACGTCGTCGGACGACATATCGTTGATGCTCCGCAAACGACGCACACTTAGACCAAATTCTTCGGCTATGGCTGTGAAACTATCGCCATATTTCACGTATATGAAAGGCGTGGTCCCTGTGTATTCAATCACATGGGTGGCCAGAGGATTGATGCCAGGCTTGTCGGTAACAGGCCCCATGGCGTGGTAATCTTTGGCTTGACGGATAAGGTCGCTCGAGAAGACGGCCGTATCGGTGGTTTGTGTCGTTGTTTTTCTGCCAGCCTTGGCCGCTGCCCGTTTGGCTTTAGCTGCTTCCCGCTTGGCTTTGGCGCTGCTGGTTGAGGCTGCTTTGCTGCGTTTTTTGACAGCCCCCTTGGTGTACTGGTTCAAGTCGTAGGTTTCAATGACTCGGATGAGTTTGTCAGCGTACTGCCTGTCTGTGGCATAGCCGGCCTTTTGCAGTCCTCTGGCCCAGCCGGTGTAATCGGTGATATCGAGTTCAAACAAAAACCGGTAGCGCGCACCATTGACCAGAAAGAGGGAATGGTCTGTATAGGAGTCGGAAACCCGGTCGTATTTGCGGAAGCAACTGTTTCGTCCGTCGTCGAAGTATGTGACGCTTTCGCCTTTCCAATTGTTGTGGCACTTGATGCCGAAGTGGTTGTTGGAGGCCAGTGCCAGTTCGCTATTTCCGGCACCCGATTCGAGTAAACCCTGTGCTAGGGTGATGCTGGCTGGTATGCCGTATTTCTCTTGCTGTTCCCTGGCTAGGGAGGCGTAGGTGTCGATGTATGTTTCGTAAGGTTTCAGCCTGTTTTGGGCCAGTAGTGTTCCGATGTTGGCAATCAGGAAAATGGAAAGTAAAATCCGCAGCTTCATTCGAGTGTGGGTATTTTTGTTACTTTTGTCATAAAACCTAGTCTACATGACCGAACGACAAATTACGACAAAGATACACTTTTGCGCGGTGGAAGAGTTGTCCGATACCGAAAAAATGCTGTTGAATGCAGCTAAAGAAGCCGCTGTCACAGCCTATGCGCCCTATTCACATTTTCAAGTAGGCGCGGCTCTGTTGCTTGATAACGGAGAGGTAGTCAAAGGCAGTAATCAGGAAAATGCGGCCTATCCCTCAGGACTTTGCGCAGAACGTGTGGCGATGTTCTATGCCAACGCGACCTGGCCAAACGCCACCATCACTCATCTGGTCGTAGCAGCCAGAAACGGCAAGGCTTTTATCAACATACCCATCGCTCCCTGCGGTGCGTGTCGGCAGTCATTGTTGGAAGCCGAACGCAGGCAAGGCGCTCCCATTCGTGTCCTGTTGTATGGAACGAACGAAACGGTATGCATCGAGTCGGTCAAGACCTTGTTGCCGTTGAGCTTCGATGAGTCTTTTTTGAAAGAATAAGCGGGTTTCAGGCTTTGTCACCCAAGTAAAGGGTGCACGCTCCCAACGAATACGTGTGATGGCTGGTGTGTGAAAAGCCGGCCTCGCGCATCAGACGTTCCATTTCTTTTCCTTGTGGTACCAATTGGATGGAAGCCGGCAGGTAGCTGTAGGCTTGTCCGTCTTTGGTGAACAATCGTCCGGCCAGTGGCATGAAAAGCGAGGTGTAAGCCTTAAACAGCAGATTGGCTGGAAACCATGTGGGCCTAGACAACTCCAGCAGTACCAGGCGGCCGCCCGGTTTCAGCACCCGGTGCATTTCCTGTAAGCCGAGCAATATATTCTCAAAATTGCGGATACCGAAAGCGGAGAGGATGGCGTCGAAACGGTCAGCTTCGTAGGGTAAGTCCAGACAGTCGGCCTGTTCAAAGTGTAACCGTTTAGCCAATCCGGCTTTTGCCGCTTTTTGTTTTCCCACTTCCATCATGGCGGCCGACAAATCAACGCCAAGCACTTTTTCAGGGTTCAGGTATTTGAACGCATCGAGGGCAAAGTCGCCCGTGCCTGTGGCTACATCGAGGATGTGTGCCGGTTTCAACGCTTGCAGGTGCTTGAGAGACAAACGTCGCCAACGAATGTCCTGTCTGAACGACATGAGCCTGTTCATGAAATCGTAGTCGGTCGCAATGGTGTCAAACATGTCGGCCACTTGTTCGTGCTTGCTGTCGGGCTTGTCGTAGGGTAGGAGGGTCTCCGGAGTTGGTTTCATGTGTAGGGCCGAATTTGAGTCCAAAGATAGCAAAATACCGCCCTGGATGCTTACCTTTGGCCTTTAAAAAATACGACTATGCGCATTGGTTTGTTGTCGGACACCCACGCCTGGTGGGAGGAGCGGTTTAATCACTACCTCGGTGCCTGTGATGAAATCTGGCACGCTGGAGACATTGGATCCGAATTGGTAGCCGACTACATGGAAGCCCTGAAGCCGGTCAGAGCCGTATACGGCAACTGCGACGGCTATCCCCTGCGCCTACGTTATTCACGGTTTCTGGCATTTGAATGTGAAGGCGTCAAGGTCTTGCTCACCCACATCGGAGGCTATCCGGGGAAATACGCCCCTGAAATTAAACAGGAATTGGACGCTTACAAGCCCGATTTGTTCGTCTGTGGACATTCCCACATCCTAAAGGTGCAGTACGACAAAAACAGGCAGCTCTTGCACATTAATCCTGGCGCTGCCGGTCTGCAGGGATTTCAAACCGTCAGGACACTGGTTTGCTTTGATTTGAACGCTGGCAAGGTAGAAAACCTGGATGTGGTTGAGTTGGGAGCCATAGGCTGACGGTGACCTTGCCTGGTACGTGGTCTTAATCCAGCGAATGCCGTATAATCAGGCGGCCTTTATTGAGCGACCAGGATAATTCCCAGCCTACCATAAACAAACCGACCACCAGGTGCTCATTCTTGACGCCGGCTTTGATGGCCAAATTTTCTAAGAAACCATAATACAGACTCACATCCACTTCGTTGGGTGTGTAAATCGGTAGGCCTTCAGGACTGATCCAGGGATGCTGACGGTTGCGCAGATGGTAGTCACCGTAGGCGCCGATGGAAAGGGTGGGTAACAGGTAGTAACCCATTGACAGACGCAGTCCTCCATCGAAAAAATGGCCGGTGAGGCGTTGAGGGCTGTTGCCCGTTTTGAGGCTGTCCAGTGTGTTGAACGACAGATAAGGCGTGAACTTGATGCCAAAACGGTCGTTGGGTGCCTGGTAAAGTTGAAGGGGTAATCCCATCCTGAAGGATTGATATTGTTTGCCGGCGCTCACTTCTGCAAAGGCCATGATGGAGGGCGTGAAACGGTAAGCGACCTGTACACCGCCTCCCCATTGGATACCGTAGTTGCGCTCCAGAAAAGGGTATAAGTGCAAGACCTTCCTGTTTAAAAACTCCCTTCCTTCAGGAAAACCTGGTTGGTGGGGCTGATAGACAAAGCGGGGAGGGCAGGGTGGCAGTAGAGTGGGTGGTTCCATCATATGCCCATCCAGGACGTTTCTGGCATACTGACGTTGAAGGAGGTAAAGGCTGTCGCCAGGATCAGCCATCCAGGCGCCTCGGTGTCTGCCCGGTAACAACCTGGCGCTGTAACGGAGAAAATCCTGGTATTTTTTATGGGCTTCCGTATCCAGCCCTAACTGTTCAAAGGCCCTGCCTTCCAGGAAAGACAGATTGGAATACCAATCGGCACGTGGGTGTAACTGACGGATACTTGTCGCCAAACCGAATACGGCGTTAGGGTCGTCGGCCTCAAAACGCAATCGGATGGCCTCGTAGTGTTGCCCTAGTTTGTAGTCATTAGCCCTGAGCAACACCGTGTCTTCTACCCAACGGTAAGCTGTTTTGCGGTTGGCTGAATCCGTGCGCTCATTGGTAAAATCGACCAGGTTGTCGTACCCCACCAGGGAGCCGTCCATTAACCGGGGTGGTTGATGGACGGTTGCCGGGTGCGTCAGAAAAAAACCCCTGTCTTCGTTGTAGTACACATGATCAGGACCGGAGGCGGCGCATCCTGCCAGGCACAAGGTCAACACGAACAACGACAACGGCGCATTCTTCATCACGCGTCGGGGCTATTTTCCGGTAATGGCTACGTTGGCTTTAAGGGACATTTTAAATCCCATACCGCCGGCATTGGGATCGCTTTCATCGATGCCCGCTTGAACGTCGGTTTCACCTTTGCTGGAAACCATCCAACCCGTGGCTTTGTCCAGGGTGGTGATGATGGATCCTGTACCCTTGATGTTCATTTTAGGAGCCGGGCCTTGTCCCATGGAAGCGCCTTGGGCGTCGGGATTTTGCTGTATGGCGGAAGCCGTTTCAATGACGTACTGGGCATCGGTAACGTCTATCAGCGTATGGGTGGACGTTTCCTGTATAGGTAGGTTGCCGGTTGTCCTGGTGCTGGTTGATTGCCAGCTGTCGCCTTTTTTGACAGGCTTGCCGGGGAAGGCAATGCTCAGGGTAAACATCCCTTCCTTGATGGCCTCTTCTCCGAACTGGCCTTCAATCTGTTGTTTGAACATCTGGCCTTGTTGGGGGTCTGCTTGTTCGGCCAACTTGTCGACGGCAACCATAATGGCTTCCAGGTTTTTGATGGCGTGGATTTTACCTGAGTTCGTCATGATGATGTTGAACGGCTTATCTTTAAGAGCCTGCAACATGGCGTCCATGAGGTCTTCCGGGTTAAGCTGACCGGTTTGGTGCGTCTGGGAAAAATTGGGCATTTCTACCTTGACGGCCATGCTGTCATACCTTGTTTCCAGGTCAATGAGGCTGTCGGTGATCGATACCACCTTGAAAATAAGACGGCTACTGACTTCCATGTTGATCTCCATGACCTGTCCGGCTGCGTCAATGCCCATGATCATAGTTGACGTTTGCGATTGCGTGTGCTCGGATCCCAACTTTGGTTGAAAAATGAACGTTTCGGCTGCCAGGGGGTTGACCAACAGCCACGTCAGGGCAATGGTAAAGAAAAGGTGTTTCATGGTCGTAAGATTTATGCCCCAACGGGGCTGGTTTAGACGGCTTTAAAGCTGATGTCCAGGCTCTTGACCGAATGGGTCAAGGCACCCACCGAAATGAAGTCCACCCCACATTCGGCGTAAGGCCTCAAGGTATCGAATGTGATGCCACCCGATGATTCGGTCTCGTAACGGCCTCCAATGCGTTCAACCGCTTTTCGCGTCGTGGGAATGTCGAAGTTGTCGAGCATGATGCGCTGTACGCCCCCTGTTTGCAGGACGATGTCCAACTCTTCCAGCGAACGGACCTCGATTTCGATGGCCAGTTGCTTGTTATTGGCTTTGAGGTAGGCATTGGCTCGCTCTATGGCTTGTCGGATGCCTCCGGCAAAGTCCACATGATTATCTTTGAGCAGGATCATATCGTAGAGGCCTACGCGGTGGTTGACGCCACCACCCAGACGAACGGCTTCCTTTTCCAACAGGCGCATGCCCGGGGTTGTTTTACGGGTATCGAGCACCCTGGTGTGCGTGCCTTCCAGTGCCTTGACGTAACGGCGGGTCGTGGTGGCTACACCGCTCATGCGTTGCATGATGTTGAGCATGAGGCGTTCGGTCTGCAACAACGATTGGATGCGGCCGGTGACTTCAAACACAACATCGCCTGGTTTGACTTCGCTGCCATCAGCGATGTAGTCGGTAACGACCAGGTTGGGGTCGAAATAAGCAAACACTTCGTGGGCGATGGCAACACCGGCCACGACGCCAGCTTCTTTGATGATCAGACGGGAGGTGCCAATGGCATCTGCAGGGATACAGGACAGGGTGGTGTGGTCGCCGTCACCGATATCTTCGGCAAAGGCGCGTTCTAAAAAGGGAATCAAATCAGGTCTCATAATAAGGTGTTATCCTTACAAAAGTAACCTTTTTTCACTAATTTCGCTCATCAAACCGACAGCATGAAAATAATTATATTGGTGGTGGGAAAGACCACCGACGCCTGGGTTCAAACAGCCATTTCCTTGTATGAGAGCAGGATTAAGCATTACTTGCCCTTCGAACTGGCCGTCATTCCGGCCGTGAAGGCCGCAAAGAACTTGACCGAAGAGCAGGTTAAAGAAAAGGAGGGACAAGCGATTCTCAGTTGGATTAAACCCGGAGACGCCATGGTGTTGTTGGATGAAAAAGGGGTATCGCTCAGCTCCGAACGTTTTGCCGAACGGTTACAGAAAAAGATGAACGCAGGGGTACGCAACCTGGTGTTTGTGGTGGGCGGACCTTACGGGTTTTCGCCGGCTGTGTACGATGCGGTGCCCGAAAGGTTGTCGTTGTCAGCGTTGACATTGACCCATCAAATGGTCAGGGTGTTGTTTATCGAACAAGTGTACAGAGCCATGACTATCCTGAAGGGAGAGCCGTATCATCATCCCTGAGACTTCCGTCTGCGGTACAATTGCCAGGAATTGAAGGAGTTCTGCCAAAGTACGTAGGCTGCCGGCCCCAACGAGGAAATGGGGTTGAGGAAGCTTTGGGCCATCCAGATAGCCAACACGGTATTTTTTTGACCCAAGGCCTGGCCGCCGGCTATGGTTTTCTTATACCGTCGTCCCAGGCGTTTGCCGACAAAGAACTGAAGAGCACAGATAAGCAGGGATACCAGGGCGATGAGCAATGTCATGCCGATGTTCAGGTCTTCGTGTTGTACCAGAAAATTGACAGTACGGGCTGTTACGATGATCAAGGCCAACGCCCATAGGTAAAAGGCCAAACCGTGCAGACTGGTGATACGACGGTTGACACCGGGCAGCCATCGTTGTAGCGACCAGGCCACCGCCAACGGGAGCACCAGCAACGGCAATACCTTTAGGCTGATTTGCCCGAAAGACGCCAGAAACGTGACATCACCGACAGGGCCAATCAATGAAAAGATCAATGGAGCCATGAGGGCCACCACCAGGTTGCAGATCAGGGTGTACGTGGTCAAGGCTGCCACGCTGCCCCCCAACATGCCGGTGACAACGGCGGCCGAGGTGGCCGTGGGGGCCAACACGCAGATCAGGGCGCTTTCGGCCAATGTTTTGTCCCAACCTACCAGGAGCAGGTAAACCAGCAGACTTCCAACAGTCTGAATCAGCACCAACCAGCCATGCAGGGGGCTGAACTTGACCTTGCGGGGACTGAGTTTGCTGAAGGTGAGCAGCAACATGGTGAAAATCAAACTGGGTATGATGGGAGACAGCTTGTCGAAAAAGCGGTAGAAAACCACTCCTGTGATCATGGCCAGCGGGAGGGTCCAGTTTTTTATGAAATGTAAAATAGCTTTCACAGGTGTTTTATTGATTGGTTTTCTGCCTGATTTCTGTTGAGGAGATGGCCATCAATGGTCCATCGAGCAGTTTAACCCGTTGCCAATCTTGAGGAATGGTGTTGCTGGCGCCCGGTCTTGGGTAGACAAGGATGTCGTAGTTGCTGAGCAATTGGTCATAGTCTTTCCATCGGGTCAAGTCGTCCAGGTTGTCGCCGCCGATGATCAGCACAAAGGCTCGGTCGGGGTACTGGCTGGCGGCCAGGTTGAGGTTGTCGATGGTGTAGGAGGGCAGGGGTTTGTCCAACTCAAAGTCAGAGGCAGTGAGGTGGGGGTAGGGTTGCAGGGCCTCGCGAACAGCGGCCAGCCTGGATGCGGCATCGTTGGGGTCAGCCGTTGATTTTAAAGGGTTTTGGGGACTGACCACAAACCAGACTTCGTCGACCAGGCCTGATTGGCAGGCACGGTCGGCCAGGCGGATGTGTCCCTCGTGAATTGGGTTGAAAGAACCACCAAAGTATCCGGTACGAAGGGGTTTACTCATGTTTATTGTCGGAACCTTCCAAAAAGGTTTTGACGGCATTCAGACAGTCGGCTTTGGCCGTCTCCAGGTCGTCGTTGATGATGATCGTGTCGAAGTTGTCGGCGAAAGACAATTCCCAGGCGGCTTTTTTCACACGTTCCTCAATGATGGCCTGGCTGTCGGTCCCCCTGTTTTCCAGGCGTTGCCTGAGCACCTCGATGCTTGGCGGTTCTACAAATACGGCCAGAGCCTTGGAACCATAAAGGCGTTTGATGTTGATGCCGCCCTTGACGTCCACGTCGAGCAGTACATGGCGGCCTTCGGCCAGCATCCGTTCCACTTCGCTGCGCAAGGTGCCGTAGTATTTGTCGGTGTATACTTCCTCCCATTCCAGAAAGGCTCCTGTCTCAATTTTTTCCCTGAAGGCTTCAGGGCTGAGGAAAAAATAATCGGTGCCGTGAACCTCGTTGGGGCGGGGAGGGCGGCTGGTGGCCGAGACAGAAAAGCTCAGGTTGAGGGGCTGATCCAGCAACCAGCGGACCAAGGTTGTTTTGCCCGAACCTGAGGGTGCGGAAAAGAGGACGAGCTTGCCTTCCTGCATGTCAAAGTACGTTTAAGACTTGTTCCTTGATTTGTTCGAGTTCATCCTTCATGCAGACAACTGTCTGTTGCATGACGGTGTGGTTGGACTTGGAACCCATGGTGTTGATTTCGCGTCCGATTTCCTGGGCGATAAAGCCGAGCTTTTTGCCCTGGCTTTCATCGGCCTCCATGGTGGCTTTGAAATAGTTCAGGTGATTGGCCAGACGGGTTTTCTCCTCGTTGATGTCGAGTTTTTCGATGTAGTATATCAACTCCTGCTCAAACCGGTTCTTGTCGTAATCGGGCGAGCCCAAGGCTTCCAGCGATTCGGTGATACGGGCTTTCAGCGTTTCCAGTCGTTCACCTTCGTATTGCTTGATGGTTTCGAGCTGTTGCTCTATGTTGCTGAGTTTTTCCTGAAAAACGCCGGCCAACATGGCACCTTCCTGCACCCTGAAGTCAACCAGTTTATCCATGGCTTCTGCCACGGCTGCTTTGACGGCGTCGACGTCAACTTCTTCGTTTGTGGCTTCTTCTGTGGTGATGACACCGGGCAGGCGGAGCAGCAAACTCCAGGGATCGGCTGGGGGCGCTATGCCCACGGTAGCTGCTGCTGCCGTGACCTGATCAAGGTAGGCCTTGAAGGTGGTGGCATCGATGTGTTGCTGGGTGTCGACCGTACCGTTGTCCAGGCTGAGGCTGCAGTCGATTTTCCCCCTCACGAGGCGGCGTTGAATGTCGTTGCGTAGTTCCATTTCCAGGTTCCTGTACGCAGCGGGCAGCCGTAAGGATACATCCAGTTGTTTACTGTTGAGTGACTTGATTTCGACGGTCAGGGTTTTGCCATTGACCTCTTGGAGGGCCTTGCCGTACCCTGTCATGGATAAAATCATAGAGATGGATTTTCTGCAAAAGTAATTTATTTAAGTGACAGAGGGTCGTATTTGCCCCCTTTTTTGTACTTTTACATCCCATATGGCACTGCTTTTGCATATTGAGACTTCTACCCGGGTTTGTTCCGTCGCCGTCAGTCGTGACGGTGCTGTGTTATTCCATAAGTCCGACAGGGAAGGCCCGGCTCATGCTACGCTCATTGGCCCTTACCTGGATGGTGCCTTAGCTGTTATTGAACAGCAGGGTGTTCCACTGGATGCGGTAGCTGTCAGTGCCGGCCCCGGTTCGTACACCGGTTTGCGTATCGGTGTCTCTGCTGCCAAAGGTGTTTGCTTCGGCAGAAATTGCCCGCTTATTGCCATCTCGACTTTGGCATTGCTGGCCGATACGTACCGACGCCGTTCTGATAGCAGGCGTGACTGTATGATTCGCCCCGTGATGGATGCCAGGCGTATGGAGGTGTATACCGCCTTGTACGACGTGGATGGCAACGAAAAGGAGGCTATGAGTGCCTTGGTGGTCGAACCGCAGACATTCGAGGCTGAACTCAGTAAGACTCCCGTGGTCTTTGTTGGCAACGGAGCTACTAAACTGGCTACACTTAATATGGGCGACAGGGCCATTTTTCAGTCTGATATAGAGCCTTTGGCCGAACAAATGGTTACCTTGGCCGAACAAGCCTTTTCTGATGGACGGTTTGTTGATGTGGCCTATTTTGAACCCTATTATATCAAAGACTTCGTGGCTACGGTCAAGAAGCAGTTGATCCCTCACAATTAATATCATCAATCTGACATGGACGTCAACGAACTCGATTACAACACGCAGTTGAAAAACCTGCGACTGCCTGAATATGGGCGCAATATCCAACGCATGATCGATCATGCCCTCACCATTGAGGATATGGAAGAGCGTACCCGCTGCGCGCAGACCATCATCAGCATCATGGGTAATTTGTTCCCTCACCTTAGGGATGTGCCTGATTTCAAGCATAAACTGTGGGACCATCTGGCTATCATGTCTGATTTCAAACTGGATATTGATTATCCGTATGAACTGATGAAACAGGAGGAATTGACGT
>JAAYBL010000077.1 GCA_012718945.1 Bacteroidales bacterium | reverse complement strand
TCCAAAGCCTTCAACTATTCCAACCAGCTGTTGGTGGAAAAGTCCCTGAAAGGCTGGAAAGAAATTGAGTACGAAGTGGTGCGTGACCGATATGACAACTGCATCACTGTCTGCAATATGGAAAACTTCGACCCCCTGGGCATCCATACCGGGGAAAGCATCGTCGTGGCCCCTTCACAGACCTTGACCAACAGCGAATACCACAAACTCCGTGAAATTGCCGTACGCATCGTACGCCATATTGGCATCGTGGGGGAATGTAACGTACAATACGCGTTTGACCCTGAGTCGGAAGATTACAGGGTGATCGAGGTCAACGCCCGTCTTAGCCGATCGTCGGCACTGGCTTCCAAAGCCACCGGCTACCCCCTGGCTTTTGTGGCGGCCAAACTGGCCCTTGGATTTGGTCTGCATGAACTCAAAAACTCAGTGACCCGTACCACCACGGCCTTTTTCGAACCGGCTTTGGACTACATTGTGGTAAAAATACCCCGCTGGGACCTGGCTAAATTCCATGGCGTATCCCGTGAAATTGGCTCGTCCATGAAGAGCGTGGGCGAGGTCATGGCCATTGGGCGAACCTTCGAAGAAGCCTTCCAAAAAGGGCTGCGCATGATTCAACAAGGCATGCATGGCTTTGTGGGTAACAAGCGCTTAAGCACCAGAAATCTCGAAAAGGACTTGTCAGAACCCACCGATCGGCGTGTTTTCTTCTTGTCACAAGCGTTTGAGGCCGGCTACACCATCGATCAGATCCACGAACTGACCAGGATTGACAAATGGTTTTTGCAGAAACTGCAGCACATCATGGATTTAGCTTTGGTGCTTAAAACGGTCAAACACCCAGCATTGATGGAGCGGGAATTCCTGCTTGAACTCAAACAGGCCGGTTTTTCCGATTACCAAATGGCCCGCATCCTGACCAATGGAGGCGAAGCTGATGATTTGGCTGAAACCTTGCGACAACACCGTAAGACGTTGGGCGTGACACCTGTAGTCAAGCAAATTGATACCATGGCCGGGGAATTTCCTGCTCAAACGAATTACCTGTACCTGACCTACAACGGCACCGCCAACGATGTGCGTTACCTGGGCGACCACCGGTCTGTCATTGTGCTTGGATCAGGGGCCTACCGCATTGGCTCGAGCGTTGAGTTTGACTGGTGCAGTGTGAATGCCCTGAACACCATTCGTCAGCAAGGATTTCGATCTGTCATGATCAATTACAACCCGGAAACCGTCTCCACCGATTACGACATGTGCGACAGGCTCTACTTCGATGAATTGAGTTTTGAGCGTGTGTTGGACATCATAGAGTTGGAAAATCCCATGGGTGTCATTGTTTCCATGGGCGGACAAATTCCCAACAATTTAGCTGTACGCCTGGATGCCGTCGGGGTGCCCTTGATGGGTACGGCGGCCAGTTCCATCGACAACGCAGAAGACAGGCACCAATTTTCCTCCATGTTAGACCGTCTGGGCATTGACCAGCCACGCTGGAAAGAACTCAGTTCGCTGGACGATGTGAACGATTTCGTGGAGAATGTGGGTTTTCCCGTATTGGTTCGACCATCTTATGTCTTGTCCGGGGCTGCCATGAACGTTTGCTCAAACGCCGAGGAACTGGATCTCTTTCTGAAGGTGGCGACCGAAGTATCCTCCAAACACCCTGTGGTGGTGAGTGAGTTCATCGAACACGCCAAGGAGATAGAAATGGATGCCGTGGCCAATAAAGGGGAAATCCTTGTGTACGCCATCTCCGAACATGTGGAGTTTGCCGGTGTCCATTCGGGCGATGCCACCATACAGTTCCCACCGCAAAAAATCTACATAGAGACCGTTCGCCGTATCAAACGTGTGGCCAGGGATATTGCCGCCGCCTTGCAGATAACGGGGCCGTTCAATATACAGTTTCTGGCCAAGAACAACGATATCAAGGTTATCGAGTGCAACCTGAGGGCCTCGCGTAGTTTTCCCTTTGTATCCAAGGTCTTGAAACTGAACTTTATCGACATGGCTACCCAGGTCATGCTGGGTTTGGACGTGCCCAAGCCCGAGAAGTCTGAGTTTGAACTGGATTACGTGGGCATCAAAGCCTCACAGTTTTCGTTTACCCGCTTGCAGAAAGCCGACCCAGTCCTGGGGGTTGATATGGCTTCCACCGGAGAGGTCGGCTGTATCGGCCAGCACTTCGATGATGCCCTGCTTACGGCCATGTTGTCGGTAGGTTACCGTATCCCCGAAAAACACATTCTGATTTCATCGGGGCCGGCCAAATCAAAGGTTGAACTTTTGGAACCCTGTCGCATGCTGGCCAGAAAAGGCTTTGCCCTCTATGCAACGGGAGGTACCTATCGTTTCCTCAATGAAAACGGTGTGCCGGTCACCCAGGTGGCCTGGCCCGACGAGGAGAGCCCGCTTAAGAAAGCCAGCGACATGATACGCGAAAAGACCTTTGATCTGGTCATCAACATTCCCAAAAACCTCACCAAACGGGAATTGACCAATGGTTACCAGATCCGTCGAGGCGCCATTGACTTCAACATTCCACTCCTGACCAACGCCCGCCTGGCAGCGGCATTCATCTATGCGTTCTGCAAAGTGGGCCTGGATGACATACAGATCAAAGCATGGAGTGACTATCATTAATTAACAAGAACAATCACCAAAGGGAGTGTATGGCTCCCATAAACAACAACGCCTATGTGTGGCATAGTAGGATACATTGGAAACAAACAGGCTTATCCCATTCTTATCAAGGGATTGCAGCGCCTGGAGTATAGGGGCTATGACAGCGCCGGGGTAGCCCTGATTACTGACCAAAACGAATTGGTGGTGTATAAAACCAGGGGTAAAGTGTCAGACCTGGAGCATTTTTCAACCAGTAAGGACACCAGTGGCACCGTTGGGATAGCGCACACGCGCTGGGCCACGCATGGTGAACCCAACGACGTGAACGCTCACCCTCATTATTCCCAGTCTGAGTCCATTGCTATGATTCACAACGGTATTATTGAGAATTATGCTGTGCTCAAAGCGGACTTGATGGCCAGGGGTTTCACATTTAAGAGCAACACCGACACCGAAGTGCTGGTGCAGCTAATCGAGTTTGTTCGCCAGACCAATGAGGTTGACTTGTTTCACGCTGTTCAATTGGCGTTGACTCAGGTGATTGGAGCCTACGCCATTGCAGTGGTGGAAAAAAACAACCCGGACACCATCGTGGCGGCTCGCAAGTCCAGCCCTCTGGTGGTGGGCATTGGCGACGATGAATTTTTCCTGGGGTCGGATGCCTCTCCCATCATTGAATTTACCGACAGGGTGATTTATTTGGAAGACGATGAAGTCGTGCGCTTGCAACGGGGTAAGGAACCCCGCATCTTCAACCTGAACAACGTGGAAAAAAGTCACGAAATCATCAAATTGGAGATGAGTCTCAGTCAGCTCGAGAAGGGTGGCTATCCCCACTTTATGCTGAAGGAAATCTTCGAACAGCCCAACACCATCAGGGAATGTATGCGAGGCCGTATCAATGTGGACCACACCTCGGTAGCCATGTCGGGCATTATCGACAACAAAGAAAAATTTCTCAACGCCGAACGCATCATCATTGCCGCCTGTGGTACTTCCTGGCACGCTGGACTCATCGGAGAATACCTGATTGAGGAATTTGCCCGCATACCGGTGGAAGTGGAGTATGCCTCCGAATTCCGTTACCGCAATCCCATTGTGCACAAGGGCGATGTGGTCATTGTGATTTCACAGTCTGGCGAAACGGCCGATACACTGGCTGCCGCCGAGTTGGCGAAGTCAAAAGGGGCTTTTGTGTACGGTATTTGCAACGTGGTGGGTTCATCCATCCCAAGAATGACTCATTCCGGTTCCTACACCCACGCCGGCCCTGAAATCGGTGTCGCTTCCACAAAGGCTTTTACGGCCCAGGTCACCGTGCTTAGTTTGATCGCCCTGACCATCGCCAAGGAAAAAGGCACCATGCCCAAAGAGGTGTTTGAACGGTATGTGGCTGAACTGGCGTCCATCCCTGATAAGATGGAAGAAACGCTGCAGGTGAGCCCGTACATCGAAAAGTTTTCCCGCATTTTTACCTATGCCAAGAATTTCCTTTACCTGGGCAGGGGCTATAACTACCCGGTCGCTCTGGAGGGAGCCCTCAAACTGAAGGAAATCTCCTACATCCACGCTGAAGGCTATCCGGCAGCCGAAATGAAACACGGCCCTATCGCCCTGATTGATCAGGAGATGCCAACGGTGGTCATTGCCCCCAATAAGGGCCATTACGAGAAGGTGGTGAGCAACATCCAGGAAATCAAGGCAAGGAAAGGACGTGTGGTCGCCATCATCACCAAGGGCGATACCGTGATACGCGATATGGCCGATTTCTACATCGAAATTCCCGAAACCGAAGAAGGATTCGTACCTTTGCTGGCCGCTCTACCCTTGCAGCTGATGGCTTATTACATTGCCATTGTTAAAGGCTGCGACGTAGATCAACCCCGCAACCTGGCCAAGTCGGTCACGGTTGAATAACACCTATCCCTTTTGTCATGAGTGAAGCCTTAAAACATGAGTGCGGTATTGCCTTGATCCGTTTGTTGAAACCCCTTGAGTACTATCAAGGCAAGTATGGCAGTTGGCAATACGGACTACAGAAGCTTTACCTGTTGATGGAAAAGCAACACAACAGAGGACAGGAGGGGGCTGGCATGGCCTGCGTCAAGCTGAATATGACGCCCGGGCATGAATACATCAACCGGGAAAGGGCGGCAGGATCACAAGCCATCAATGCGTTGTTTGAACGGTTGACTGGTGAATACAATCGGTATGGATCTGAGCAGGTGAGTGATCCTACCTGGGCCAAGGATAACTTACCTTTTGCCGGTGAGTTGTTAATGGGACACTTACGGTACAGTACCACCGGTAAGGAAGGGTTGCAGTACATACATCCCTTCTTGCGCCGCAACAACTGGAAGTCGCGCAACCTTTGTCTCTGTGGCAATTTCAACCTGACCAATGTGGATGATGTGACCAAACGTCTCGTCGACAAAGGTCAGCACCCCAGGGATACGGGCGACATGTTCCTGATGTTGGAAACTGTCGGGCATTACCTGGACAGGGAGGTGCAACACGAATACGATGCGCTGGAAGAAGCCGGTCAACAACAGATAGCCGCTTGCATCGAAGAGCAGATAGACCTGGTGTCTGTGCTGA
The DNA here is from genome assembly GCA_012718945.1 of Bacteroidales bacterium. Lineage (GTDB taxonomy): Bacteria > Bacteroidota > Bacteroidia > Bacteroidales > UBA1402 > UBA8389. Next base: position 18,264 of record JAAYBL010000077.1, on the reverse strand, counting down.
AAAAAGCATCGTCCGATTGGGATGGCGGTTATACCATCGCCGGGATGTTGGGTCACGGTGATGCCTTTGTTTTCAGGGACCCATGGGGTATCCGCCCGGCCTTTTGGTATGCTGACGACGAGATTGTAGTGGTGGCTTCCGAGCGGCCTGTTATTCAGACTGTTATCGGTGTTTCTGGTCGCGATATCCACGAGATCGATCCAGGTAAGGTCTTGATCATCAAGCGCGATGGGAAGATTCTTTCAGAAACCGTCAGAGAACCAAAGGAACGCCGTTCCTGTTCCTTCGAACGTATTTATTTTTCCAGAGGTAGCGATGAGAGCATCTACCGGGAACGGAAAAAATTGGGCGCCTTGTTAACCGAGCCCATCCTCAAGGCTGTGAATTATGATATTGAGCATACTGTCTTTTCCTTTATTCCCAATACAGCCGAGGTGGCTTTCTTTGGCATGAGTCAAGGACTGGAAGCGTATGTCAACCAACTGAAACGGGAAGCCTTGTTGAAGCAAGGGCAAACGCTCGATCAGGCTGCCCTTGAGAAAATATTATCCCTCAGACCACGTATGGAGAAGGTGGCCATCAAAGATATCAAGCTCCGGACATTCATCGCCCAACAAGGTGGCCGGAATGACCTGGCTGCCCACGTGTACGACGTGACCTGGGGCTCTCTCGTGCCTTATGAGGACAATCTGGTGATCATCGATGACTCCATTGTACGGGGTACGACGCTCAAGCAAAGCATCCTGAAAATCCTCGATCGCCTGCACCCCAAAAAAATCGTCGTGGTATCGTCATCGCCTCAGGTCAGGTACCCTGATTATTACGGCATCGACATGTCTCGCATGAGTGAGTTTATCGCTTTCAAGGCGGCCATCGGTCTGCTGCACGACACGGGACAGGCACACATCATCAATGAAGTGTACAACAAGGCCAAGGCGCAAAAACTCAAACCCAGAGAGGCCCAAACGGTGAATTATGTGAAGGAGATCTATGCCCCCTTCACCATCGAGGAACTGTCTGCCAAAATGGCCGCCATGTTGACCCCTCCAGGTATCAAAGCGCAGGTGGAATTGGTGTACCAAACACCGGAAGCTTTGCGTCTAGCTTGCCCCAACGATACCGGCGACTGGTACTTTACCGGCGATTATCCCACGCCGGGAGGTGTTCGTCTTGTCAATCAAGCTTTCATCAACTACGTAGAAGGAGTAGAATATAAGTAAGGTTGTATTTACCAAACCGAGGGATTTTTCGTATTTTTGTCGACTTAATTAAGAAGGTCACCTTCCAAACAAGTGACACACAGTAAGTAAACGCCCTTATGGAAATCGCAAGCAAATACAACCCTGCCGAGGTTGAAGACAAATGGTACCAGTATTGGATGCAAAACGGGTTCTTCCACTCTGAACCCGATGAACGTGAACCGTATACCATCGTTATTCCTCCCCCCAATGTCACGGGTGTCTTGCACATGGGGCACATGCTCAACAACACTATCCAGGATATCTTGATCCGTAGGGCCAGGATGCAGGGCAAAAACGCTTGCTGGGTGCCCGGTACCGACCATGCCTCCATTGCCACTGAAGCCAAAGTGGTGGCCAAGTTGGCCGCCGAGGGCATCAAGAAGACAGACATCAGTCGCGACGAATTTTTGAAACACGCCTGGGAGTGGACGGAAAAACATGGGGGTATCATCCTGGAGCAGTTAAAAAAGCTGGGTGCCTCTTGTGACTGGGAACGCACCTGCTTTACCATGGATGAACAGCGTTCTGAAAGTGTGATCCATGTTTTTATGGACCTGTATCAAAAAGGGTTGATATACAGGGGTGTACGCATGGTTAACTGGGACCCTAAGGCCCAAACAGCGTTGTCAGACGAAGAAGTGATCTACCAGGAAGTCAACTCCAAACTGTACTACCTGCGCTATAAAGTGGAAGGAGAAGATGGTTACGCTGTTGTGGCTACCACCCGTCCTGAAACCATTCTTGGTGATACGGCCATGTGCATCAACCCCGATGACCCCAAGAATGCCTGGCTCAAGGGCAAACGCGTGCTGGTGCCCCTGATCAATCGCTCCATCCCTGTCATCGAAGACAGTTACGTGGATGTGGAATTCGGTACCGGCTGTCTCAAGGTGACGCCGGCTCACGATGTAAATGACTACATGCTGGGTGAAAAATACAACCTGGAAACCATCGATATTTTCAACAACGACGGCACCCTCAACGAACATGGAGCAATGTACGCCGGCATGGATCGTTTTGTGGTTCGTGAGAAAATCGAAAAAGACCTGCAAGACGCCGGATTGATGGAAAAAGTAGAAGCCTATACCAACAAGGTGGGCTACTCCGAACGCACCCAGGTGCCCATCGAACCCAAATTGTCCATGCAGTGGTTCCTCAAGATGCAAGATTTGGCCAAACCGGCGCTGGATGCCGTGATGGACGATACCATCAAACTGGTGCCACCCAAATTCAAGAATACCTACCGTCATTGGATGGAGAACGTCAAAGACTGGTGTATCTCCCGTCAGCTGTGGTGGGGCCACCGGATTCCGGCCTGGTACCTGCCTGAGGGCGGTTATGTGGTCGCTGAAACGGCAGAAAAGGCCCTGCAACTGGCCAATGCCAAGCGTTTTGCCGGTACCTGTCCCTGCTGTTCCACCCTCAAACCCTTGACCATCGAAGAGTTGCGTCAGGATGAGGATTGCCTTGACACCTGGTTCTCTTCCTGGTTGTGGCCCATCTCCGTTTTCGACGGAATCAACCGACCCAACAACGAAGACATCCGTTACTATTATCCCACCAACGACCTGGTGACCGCTCCCGATATTCTCTTTTTCTGGGTGGCCAGAATGATTATTTCCGGCTATGAATACCAAAAGGATTTCTGCTTCCGCAACGTTTACCTGACGGGTATTGTCAGGGACAAGCTGGGCCGGAAGATGTCGAAATCGCTGGGTAATTCCCCCGAACCAATCGAATTGATTAAGCAATATGGCGCCGACGGGGTACGTATGGGTATGATGTTGGCCGCTCCTGCCGGTAATGATGTGCTCTTTGATGAGTCCCTTTGCGAACAGGGTCGCCACTTCAACAACAAAATCTGGAACGCTTTCAGGCTGGTCAAAGGCTGGTCGGTGGATGCTTCATTGCCCCAGCCTGAATCGGCCAAGGTGGCTGTGGAATGGTTTGGTGCCAAGTTGCAGGCTGCCGTCAACGAGATGGACGACCTGTTCAGCAAGTTCAGGATTTCAGAAGCCTTGATGACGGTCTATAAATTGTTCTGGGACGAATTCTCGGCCTGGTACCTGGAATTGGTCAAGCCCGGCTATCAACAGCCCATGGACCCCAAAACCATGGAACAAACCCTGGGCTATTTTGAACAATTGCTGGCTTTGTTACACCCCTTCATGCCTTTCATCACCGAAGAACTCTGGCAAGCCATCATTGATCGTAAGGAAGGTGAGAGTCTAATGATTACCCGTCAACCCATGCTGGGAGACGTTGACCAAAACCTCCTTGATCGTTTTGAAATCACCAAGAGCCTTATTTCTTCAGTAAGGACGGTGAGACTTGAAAAGAACATACCCAACAAAGAAGCGCTGGTCTTGCAAGCGCCGGCTCAACACGATTCAGCCTTTGATGCCGTTCTGCTCAAATTGGGCCATCTGGAACGCATCGAACAGGTGGAAGAAAAGACAGCGGGCGCCGTGACCTTCCTGGTTGGTACGACTGAATATGCTTTGCCACTGGCCGCTTTTGTGGATGTGGAAGAAGAAAAGAAACGTCTGGAAGCCGAAATTACCTATGTGGAAGGATTCCTGGTCAGCGTCATGAACAAACTCAACAACGAGCGTTTTGTTGCCAACGCCAAACCACAAGTGGTGGAAGCCGAACGCAAGAAAAAAGAGGATGCCGAAAGCAAACTTCGTACACTAAGGGAAAGCCTTGATGCGCTAGGTAAAGCGTAAGCGTGCTGACTAATTGCTGTTACCATGAATAAAACACGTCGATTCCATTCGTTTTTGCCTCTTTTCCTGTTGATGACCCTGGTGACGCTGGTTGCTTGCAACGAACCGGAAGAGGATAAACTGATCTGGCAACGACTGGGTGACTTTCCGGGAACAGCCAGGGCCTCAGCCACCACCTTTGTGATTGGGGACAAAGCGTATGTCCTGCTGGGTCGCTCTGGCCCGCGTGCTGGCTTTTTAAAGGATGTGTGGGCCTACGATATACCCACCGACACGTGGACGCGTATGGCGGACTTCCCGGGCAAACCCAGGGTTAAAGCGGTAGCCGGTGTGATTGATGGTAAAGCGTATGTCGGATTGGGCGCCATTGCCGCCTATCAGGATAGCTCCTTATACAGGGATTGGTGGCAATATAATCCCACAGATGATACCTGGACGCAGATGGCCGATTTTCCGGATAAAGCCAGAAACGACCTGTTTTGTGCCACCGTCAAAGGTAGGATTTATACGACCATGGGTTATGATGGTGGATCGAGGTGTCGGGAAACCTATTGCTACGATCCCCTAACCAATACCTGGTCTATGTTGGCCAAAGCCCCCGAAACCTACAGCGGCAAAGCCGGCTTTTCATTGGGAGACGACTTTTATGTGGGAACAGGTTTCAGGGGGAACAACCTGGTGCGTATGTTCAAATACAACACGGTGAACGACCGTTGGAGTCGTATTGAAAACATTCCACACGGTCGTACATTGGGCTGCGGATTGAGTGTGGCCGGCAAGGGCTATGTGCTCTTGGGACGTTTTTGGAGCGGTGCCCTCAACGGGGGACGTTTGTTGAATGATGTGGCTGAATACGATCCCATTACCAAAGGATGGACTCAATTGAAGCCTTTTCCAGGAGGCGCCAGACAAAATGTGGCTGTATTTGCCACTGAAAACCTGGGCTTTGTCCTGATGGGAGAGGATGATAACGAACGTAAGGCCGATGTATGGTCTTTTAGACCCCAATGAGATGATGAAGTCACACACATTCCTGCGTTTTGCCACAATGGGGCTGTTGGCCATACTGGTTAGCCCGAAGCTCCAAGCCGAAGGACAAACGAAAGACAGTCTGTTGTACGAGGTCAATACACGCACCGTTCTGGGTACTGGAAACTGGGCCCCTTTTCTGACAGCCGCCAACGCCTACGACAGGCACTCCATTACTGCCAATAACCTGTCGGTCTGGGGTATACTTAAAAAACCGCTCAGACAGAAACCGTTTGTCGATTATGGATTTGGTGCAGAGGTAGATCTCAATCTCTCACCCGATGAACAACGCCTGTTTCCAGGTGAATTGTACGCTGAAGCCAAGGTGTGGCGATTTGCGCTGACAGCCGGCATGAAGCGCGCCGTATATGGCAATCAGGATCCTCTTCTGTCGTCCGGAGGCATCTTGTGGTCTACCAACGCCAGGCCCATGCCCCGCCTTTCCATAGAATCCATGGGCTACATTCCTGTACCTTTAACCACGAAACTGATAGAGGTCAAAGGGGGATTGATACACGGCTGGTTTTCAGACGAAACCGTGACAGCCAATACCCTCCTGCATTACAAATACGCTGGTATCCGACTGGGGGGGCGCTGGCCCGTTCGGGTGAACTATACCTTGCATCATGCCGTTCAATGGGCAGGCGACTCCCCTGTATATGGTTCATTGCCGTTCACCTGGGCTAATTACAAACGGGTATTGTTGGGCCGCAGTGGCGATTCCAATTCTCCCGATACGGAAAAGTTCAATACCTTGGGCAACCACATCATCTCCAAAAACCTGGGCCTGGAATTGAGTTTCCCTTCCGTGATAATGGAAATGTACTGGCAGAACATTTACGAAGACAGACCGGTACACTACATGTACAAGACCTACAATTGGGAGGATGGCTTGTTCGGCTTTACCTTACGTTTCCCCCACCAGAAGGCATTGAGTCGTTTTGTGGCTGAATTCGTATCCACTACCGATCAAAGTGGTCCCTGGCACGATCTGGACGGGGTTATTTACGGTGGTCAGGATGGTTACTACACCAACGGTGTTTACCCCAACGGTTGGACGTATTACGGCATGACCTTGGGAAATCCGTGGTTGACGTCTCCGCGGTACAATGCCAACTACGAGCAGGGTGAGGTTGGATTAAAAAACAACCGTATCCGTCTGTACCACGTGGCTGGCCAGGGAACCATCAAAGGTGTGTCATACAAGGCCGAACTGGCTTATTCTGAAAACTACGGCATCACCTGGGGCCCTATTGTACGGAAAGATCAGTTCTCCTGGCTCCTTGACACCGCCATGCCCTGTCCATTCTTGCCCAACACCGACATGACAGCGGGTTTCGCCGGTGATCTTGGTCGTCAATACGGCAACAATCTGGCTATCATGGCCGGCCTCCGCTGGCATGGTGCCTTAACCTGGTAATTCAATCACAATGCATACACGCGCCTCCAAACTGGCTGCTTTCGGCCGCTTACTTGATATCCTTGATGAACTGAGGGAAAAATGTCCCTGGGACAAGGAACAAACCAATGAAAGCCTGCGACCCCTCACCATCGAGGAAACCTATGAACTCAGCGAAGCATTGCTGGCCGACAACAAGGCTGAAATCAGCAAAGAACTCGGTGACATCCTCTTGCACATCCTGTTTTACGCTAAGATAGGAGAGGAGCAACAAGCTTTTGATATTGAAGATGTGTGCGATTTGCTCAGCAATAAATTGGTATACAGGCACCCTCATATTTTTGGCGACACGGACGTAGCCGATGCCAGGGAAGTGGAGCAAAACTGGGAAAAACTCAAGTTGAAGGAAAAAGATGGCAACCGCTCTGTGCTGGCTGGTGTGCCTGAAAGTTTACCCTCCATGATCAAGGCTTTCCGTATGCAAGACAAAGCCAGGGGCGTCGGCTTTGATTGGGATAAGAAAGAACAGGTCTGGGACAAGGTTAGAGAGGAATTCTCGGAGTTGGAAGCCGAAATCGAGGTTTTGGATACCGATAGGATGGAGGCTGAATTTGGAGACCTATTCTTTAGTCTGATCAACGCAGCCAGATTGTACCAAATCAATCCTGATAATGCCCTGGAACGGACCAACCGCACGTTCAGGCGCCGTTTTAACTACCTCGAGGCTCAAACCTTGGGGGAAGGACGTTCCCTGCGGGATATGAGCCTCGAAGAAATGGAAGCGATTTGGCAGGCTGCCAAGCGTAAAGGGCTGTAAGGTTAGCGGCGGTTTCCGCCACCCCGTTGAATCTGTTTAAGTAGTTCGCCGCCCCATTCACGTTCTGTGTGATAATACCTGAAGAGCTTTTCAGGCCCCAGGATCTTTTTGAATTTGACGTGATAGGCTTTCTCCAGGTTGGCTTCCTGCACTTTGATGCGAATCATCTCATCGGTGATTTTGTCGTAATCGAAGATTTTTTCACCTTTTTCGTTGCGTTTGCTGTTTTTGAAGAATTGGCGCATGCGATTGTTCAACTTGCCTTTTTCTTCCTGCAAACTGTTGTAGACAGGCCAGAATTGTTCTGCTTCTTCGGGCGTTAAGCCTATGCGTTCTGTAAAGAATGCGGCGCGTTTGGACTTCATTTCCTCGAAGCGCCGTTGGCGTTCGTCCTGGTTTTGGGCTGTCAGGCTGATCGTCAGGCAGGCAAACAACAAAAGAGTGGATAAGCGTTTCATAATCAGTGCGATTAATGCTTTTTAGTCGTATATTTCAGGGTCAACGTAGTACTCGGCGATACCGTATGTTCCAATCTGACTGATGAGGTAGTCCTCGGCAGTCACCTCTATGGTGTTGGTGGTGCTGGTTTCCTTTGTCAGTTTGTCGGCGGTTTTATCGCTCGAGGTAAGTTTCAAGAGGGTGGACACGCTGAACAGTAGCAGGACAAACATCGCTGCCAGGTAGAAGATGGGGCGGTATTTGTCCATCCACATTGACAGGCGAGGACGTTCTGTCACGATAGCGTCGTCGGTGTCAGCTCCCAGGTCGATGAGTTGGTCCAGGCGTGCAGACAAACCTTCAAAATAGCCTTCTGGCACCTTGAAGGGCGTTTTGTCGCCGGTCTGGGGAAAATACTTTTTTTCGTTCATGATTCCACTTTTTTTTGTTGGCTTTCAAGTGTTTGAAACTCGAACCCGTGTGTATTTGACACGCAAGGTGGAGAAGGGTTTAATCTGTTCCGTTTTCTAGTTGAAGAAAAGCCTCAATCTTTTTAACAGCATGGTGATAGGAGGCCTTCAGAGCGCCTACCGATGTGCCGAGAATTTCTGACATTTCTTCATATTTCATCTCATCGTAGTACTTCATATTGAAGACAAGCCGCTGTTTGTCAGGCAGGCTAAGGATAGCCTTTTGCAACAACACCACCGCCTCATCGCCCGAAAAATAGGGATCGCTTTGCAAACGTTGCACCATGACATCTTCCAGGTCTGTCATTGACGTTTGGTTGCGTTGACGCTCCTTGTTCAGAAAGGTGTACGTCTCATTGATGGCAATCCTGAACAACCAGGTGGACAAGCGGGACTCTCCCCTGAATTGGTCGATATTGCTCCACACCTTGATAAGGGTATTTTGCAGCACATCGTTGGCATCATCGTGGTTGAGTACCATTTTGCGAATCTGCCAATACAGGCTCTCCGAAAACGTATTCACCAAGGTCTCAAAAGCACCTTTTCGTTGCCTTTCATCAGTCAGCTTGGTGAGCAATTCGGTTTCCTGTTGTTTGTCCATGGATTGGCTGTTCAGACGTTGGACGTCAAATGGCACGAAAGGTTTAGTCGGGGGTTGTTTTGAACGGTGTTACACGACAAAAAAGAGGCCAAAGATGACAACGGCAGGGATGGCCAGCAAGGCACTGTCGATGCGGTCAAGAATGCCTCCGTGTCCGGGAATCATATGGCCTGAATCCTTGACATTGAGAGAGCGTTTGATCATGGATTCCACTAAATCGCCGAAGGTGCCGAAGGTGATGGTAACCAGGGCAAAACAAATCCATTGCCAAAGGGTCAATTGTTCTGGGAACAAGTAGGATAAACCAATAGCAGCACCCAGGGTGACGATGTAACCTCCAATGAGCCCTTCCCACGATTTCTTGGGTGATACGCGCTCAAACAAGCGGTGCTTGCCGAAACTAACCCCAAATAGGTAAGCTCCTGTATCGTACACCCAGATTAAAATAAAGAAGAGCAAGATGAAGAGGGGTTCGTAAGGCCCGCCGACAAAATCCTGATAAGGGTAAGCCAACTTGCTCAGGAATGTGAGGGGTACGGCGATGTACAATTGGCCGAAGAAGGTGTAGGCAATCTCCTTGATGGCGTTTGTCCTGGTGCGGTAAAGCTCTCTGATTAACAGGAAAAGCATGATCAGAAACCAGAGAGCTATGTACCGTATGGGCAAAATGCCTGCAAAGCCCAGGGTGCCTGTCACAAACAGGTATACGCCTCCGAGGATGGCTACCGGTTTGTCGATTTGTGTGTTGGTGTGTTTCTCCAACAAGGTGTAGAATTCCCACAACGCCAAACCGGTGAGGAGGGCGAAAACAAAGAGGTAGGTGTACCCTCCTAGGAGGATGGAACCGCTGATAGCGCCCACATACACGACGCCCGAAAGCGATCTGGTTAAAAAGTTGTTCATGAGCGATTACTCAAGGGTATCGTTAGCCTTTTTTTCTTCGGTTGTGGGCTCTTCGTCTGGTGTATCAACAGATTCAGGCAGGGCTTGGGCATCTGCTACTTGTTTGTCAGCATCGGCTTGACCTTCTGTCTGTGCTTGCAGAGCAGCCAGGGTCTTGGCATCTTCCAGGCGCTTTTGTTCTTCCAGAATTTCCTGGGTTCTTGACGTCCAGGGGCGTTTGCCGAATATGCGTTCCAGGTCTTCGGCGAACAGCACTTCCCGATCTACCAGGATATTGGCCAGTTCGTTGTGCTTGGCTGCGTTTTCTGATAAAATGCGCTTGGCTCTTTCATACTGCTCGTTCACCAGTTTCTTGACTTCTTCATCAATCTTTTCAGCTGTTTTCTCGCTGTAGGGCTTGGTGAAAGAGAACTCATTGGTGCCAGAGGAATCAAAGTAGCTGAGGTTGTTGAGGCTGTCACTCATTCCGTAATAAACGATGATGGCCCAGGCCTGCTTGGTGACGCGTTCCAGATCATTTAGGGCACCTGTTGACACCTGACCCAGGAACAACTCTTCGGCGGCGCGTCCGCCTAAGGTAGAACACATTTCGTCCAGCATCTGTGCCTTGGTGGTGAGTTGGCGTTCCTCAGGTAGGTACCAGGCGGCTCCCAACGCTTTGCCCCTGGGAACGATGGTGACTTTTACCAACGGATGGGCGTGTTCCAGCAACCAACTGAGCGTGGCATGGCCGGCTTCGTGCAAGGCGATGGATTTGCGTTCAGAGATGGTCGTGATTTTGTTTTTCTTTTCCAGACCACCGATGATACGGTCGACGGCGTCCAGGAAGTCTTGTTTTTGAACGGCGTTTTTGCTGTGTCGTGCAGCAATCAGGGCCGCTTCGTTGCAGACATTGGCGATGTCGGCACCGGAAAAACCGGGCGTCTGCCTGGCCAGGAAGGCTGCATCGACCGATTCGTCGATTTTGATAGGCCGCAAGTGGACGTTGAATATCTCGTGCCGTTCGTTGATGTCGGGCAGGTCTACATTGATCTGACGGTCGAAACGACCGGCACGCAGTAAAGCTTTATCAAGGATATCGGCCCTGTTGGTGGCTGCCAGGATGATGACCCCGCTATTGGAGCCGAAACCGTCCATTTCAGTCAGCAATTGATTCAGGGTATTTTCCCGTTCGTCGTTGGCACCCATGTTGGGATTCTTGCCACGAGCCCTACCCACGGCGTCAATCTCATCGATGAACACGATACAGGGGGCTTTTTCCTTGGCTTGACGGAAGAGGTCGCGTACCCTGGAGGCACCGACACCGACAAACATTTCCACGAAATCGGAGCCGGACAGGGAGAAGAAGGGCACATCGGCTTCGCCGGCTACGGCCTTGGCTAATAATGTTTTACCTGTCCCCGGAGGGCCTACAAGCAAGGCTCCCTTGGGTATTTTGCCACCAAGTTCGGTGTACTTGGCCGGGTTTTTCAGGAAGGAAACGATTTCTTCTACTTCTTGTTTGGCTTCGCTCAGACCAGCTACATCCTTGAAGGTCACCCTGTTATTGGATCCCTTATCGAAGAGCTGAGCCTTGGATTTGCCAACGCTGAAAACGCCGCCACCGCCGCCGGCTCCACCGCCGCCGCCAGACATCCGGCGCATGAAATAAATCCAAACCCCTATCAACAAGAGGAAGGGTAGGGCGTTCAACAGGAAGGAAAGCAAGTAGTCCTTGTTTTCCTTGTATTCGACTTTACCTGCATAACCGTATTTATCACGCATTTCCTTGTGGAATACGTCAAAACGGTCGGCTGAGTTGATGGTGACCAACAGTTTGTAGGGTTTCTTGTTGGCATCTTCACCAAAGACAGTCACTTTGGCAGAATCGACGATGTTGACTTCAACGATGTCCTTGCGTTTTTGAACCACCATGCTTTCTACCTGGCCGTTCTTGATGTATGTTTCAAGCTCGGTGATGGAAGATTCTTTGATGCCTTCTTTGTTGCCAGCCAACGAGAAGCCTATGATACCCAATAGGATAAGGCCATAAATCCAATATATGTTGAACTGTGGGGGCTTGTTTTTAGTAACCGGTTTTTTTTCCATGTAACGGGGTTGTGAAGGGTTGGGTGAGGCCAGGCCTCTACAGTGCTCCGGCAGAAATCATACCAGGTCTGGTATGACTGTCAATTTGGCATCCGACCAAAGGTGCTCCAGGTTGTAATACTGGCGGCTTGTCTGATCGAAGACGTGCATCATCACATCTCCAAAATCGACAGCCACCCAGGTGGCGTTATTGAGTCCGTCAACCGCCAGTGGTTTCAAACCGGTGGTTTTCCGGACATAATCCAGGGCTGCGTCGGTCACGGCGTTGATGTGCGTGTTGGATGTGCCTTCGCAGATGACGAAGTAACTGCAAAAGGCTTCCAATGCTGTCATGTCGACGATAACGATGCTGCGGCCTTTTTTTTCCTGAAGACCTTCTTTGATACGGTTGACAAGTATGTCTGTTTCTGTCATGCGTTCTAGTTAGTGAGGGTTTTATCTACAAAGATAGCTTTTTTTTTGGTCGATGGTCAGTTAGCTTTTGTACCTCAACCATTTCCACAATTCCTTGTAGGTGATCTTCTTTCCATACATAAGGATACCTGTCCGGTAAATCTTGGCGGCCATTGCAGCCATGAGCAGGAACGTAATGACGAGTAAACTGAACGAGAGCAACAGTTCCCAGAAGGGGACGCCAAAGGGTATACGTACCATCATGACAATGGGGGATGTAAAGGGAATCATGGAGCACCAGAATGCCAGCGGACCATCGGGGTTGTTGACACTGTACATGCCTGCATAGAGGGCAAACAAGACGGGTATGGTCAGTGGCAGGGTAAACTGTTGAGCATCTTCCGGATTGTCGATGGCGCCACCAACCGCCGCGAAGAGGGAGGCGTAGAGCAGGTATCCACCGAGGAAGAAAAGGATGAACCAGAGGGCGAGTTCGCCCAGGTTCAGGTTGTTAATGACCTCAAGCGTCTCGGCTATCTTGGCATTGGTGTCATTGGTGCCACCTGTAAGGGCTGTCATGTCTTCGGGACTAAGGGTTTGGCCTGGCATATTGACAGAGGGGTTGCTCATCAACTGTTCGGACATCACCTTCGCTTTGTCGGCAGACAGGGTGTTGCCCAAATAGGCTGTTCCAATACCCAATACGCCTGCGATAAGTACCACCCACAAGAGTACCTGGGTGAGACCGACCATGGCAATACCAATGATCTTGCCCATCATCAGGTCGAAGGGTCTCACCGAAGAGACGATGATTTCAACGATGCGGTTGGTCTTTTCTTCGATCACCCCGTTCATCACCATGGCACCGTAGGCAAAGATGAAAATGTAGATGATAATGGTGCAGACCATACCGATGATCATGGCCAGTTCGGAAGAACTTTTCTTTTCACCGCCCTGTTCGTCCCATTTGATGGTGCCAATCGATAAATTGACATCAGCCTGTTGTATGATGGTGTCCAGCCCTGGGATTTGGTAGGAGGCTATCTTGTCTTCCCTGGCAAACTGTTCGAGTTGGCGTTCGATGTTGTCTTTCAACTCCATCTCTACTTGTTTGCTGGCATACAGGTTGATGGATGTCGTATCGGTGTTCAAATCGCCGGCTATGACCAGGAGGGCGTAAATAGAATCCCCTGCCAGAACAGCCTGCTTGTATGTTTCAGGGTCACCTGTGGCCGTGATGAAATGGTATTGCTCGCCGCTTTCAAGCCTGGGCGCGTAGAGGCCGGTTTGATCGGCCACCGCTACTTGCTTGACGGTGGAGTCCTTGACCATAGACAGCAGTAAAGGCACGGCAATCATGGCAATAAACAGGATGGGGGTCAGGAAGGTGAGAATCACGAAGGATTTCTTGCGAACGCGGCTCATGTATTCGCGTTCGATAATGAGGCCTATTTTACTCATGACTGCACGGTTTGGATGAAAATGTCGTTCATGGTGGGTATTTGTTCCTCAAAGGAACGGATGTCGTATTGAGAAGCCAACTCCTTAAGCAGTTGCCCTGTGCTGGTATCCGGTTTCTTCATAATGGTGAGGTGCAGGCGATTGTGTATGGTCTCCGACGACAGGATATCGTATAAGTTGCCTGTTTTTGGTTCGGTAACTGCATCGACCGTGCTAAGGGTATAGACCCCCTTGGCATGTTCACGACGAATCGCTTCGACAGAACCCTGCAAGACCACCTTGGAACGGTTGATCAAGGTGATGTCATCACAAATCTCCTCAACGGAAGCCATGTTGTGGGTGGAAAACAAGACAGTCGCTCCGTTGTTTTTCAGGTTGAGGATTTCGTCTTTGAGTAGCTGGGCGTTCACCGGGTCGAAACCACTGAACGGTTCATCAAAGATGAGGAGCTTGGGCTCGTGCAGGATGGTGATGATGAACTGTACTTTTTGTTGCATGCCTTTTGAAAGTTCTTCCAACTTTTTGTTTTTCCAGGCATCGATTTCGAACTTCTCAAACCAATAGTTGAGCCGTTTGGTGGCATCCTCTTTGCTCAGCCCCTTCAACCTGGCCAGGTAAAGGGCTTGTTCACCCACCTTCATTTTCTTGTAGAGACCCCGTTCTTCCGGCAAGTAGCCAATGTGGGCAATGTCGGTGGGTTCGAGTGGACGTCCCATCCAGCGAACTTCTCCGCTGTCGGGAGCCGTGATGCGGTTGATGATGCGGATGAGGGTGGTCTTGCCGGCGCCGTTAGGCCCCAGCAGGCCATAGACCTTGTGTTCAGGTACATGTAGGTCTACATGATCCAGAGCCAGGTGGTTGGCGTAGCGTTTAACCAGCTGGTCAGCTTCCAGAGTGTACATAGGTATGATTTTTGGTGATCAATGTCTGACAATGATGCGTTCGCCCAGGCTTTTAGCCATGTCTTTCTTGACGTCGAGCAAAGCCATCAGTTGGGCGGACAGGTCCATGACCTCGTTGTCGTTTCGATCCATGGCTGCCGTTTTCAACCTGGATTCGGTTTCCAGGATGATTTCTTCCAATACACCGTTCCGCAGTTCCAACAGGGCGCGCGGTACCAGCTCATCCAGCAGCTCGGCTTCTTCAGGCAAGGTGGCGTATTTGGTGTGTATTTTGCTCAACTCGTAGGGGTCCGACAACATATCGGCAGCGATTAAGCTGACCGTGGCGTCGGGGTGGTTTACGAAATACCGTTGTGGCTTGAATCCAGGACGATGGGCTTGTTCGACCGCTTCGGCCAGGATTTTGGCGTATGTGGGGTGGGTGAACTCGATTTGTTCTTCGCTTAATTCCTTGTGAATGAAGTCGATGACGCCAATTCCGGGAGGGTCGCCAGCGGTCTCTTCCTTGAAAAGGCGGTGGTCTCCGAAGCGAATCAAGTACCTGACCAGGTTGGCTTCCAGGACTTCCAGTTTGCGTTTGACCGGTGTTGATCCTTGACTGGCGCCTTCAAAGACTGGTTGATACGCGTCGAAGGGTGATGTTGGGGGCTCGGGTGTGAAACCTGGGGGAGGAGCATTGGCCGGCGTTGGGTCGACCCATTGGCTGGCAGGAGGCAACGGGCCGGCGGCGGTTGCTCTATCCTTGATGGGTTGTTGGCGTAGTTGCTGGATCCGTCGTTTGTCCACTTCTTTCTGCAACACTTCTTCCCTGATGTTCAACTGCCGGCTGCATTCAGTGGTGTAAACCGTGCGGGTAATGTCATCGGCAATGAGGGCGATGCTTTCCACGATGTCCTGGATGAGCCTGGCTCTGGCGGCCGGATCGTCGCCCGCTTCCTTGAGCAGGATGTCCGTTTTGAAGCGGATGAAGTCGGTTTCGTTGGCCTTGAGGTACTCGGCGAAACTGGTGGCACTGTGTTTGCGGGCAAAGGAGTCGGGGTCTTCACCATCGGGCAACAAGAGTACCTTGATGTTCAGACCATCTTCCAGCAGCAGGTTGATCCCTTTGAGTGAGGCTCGGATACCAGCCGCATCACCGTCGTACAAAACGGTGACGTTGGTGGTAAAGCGGTGAATGAGTCGTATTTGCCCGTGGGTCAGCGCTGTACCGCTGGAGGCAACCACGTTCTCAATGCCAGCCTGATGCATGGACAGTACGTCGGTGTAGCCTTCTACCAGGTAGCACTTGTCGTACTTGGCAATGGCTTGCTTGGCAAAATAGATGCCGTAAAGCTCGTTGCTTTTGTGGTAGATCTCCGATTCGGGTGAATTGATGTATTTGGCTGTCTTGTCGTCTTTCTTGAGGATGCGTCCTCCGAAGGCGACAATTTTGCCCGACAGGGTGTGTACGGGAAACATGACCCTGGCTCTGTAACGGTCGCGCAGGCTTCCCTGTTCGTTTTCCAAACTGAGGCCTGACTTGATGAGGTAATCCCTGTTGTAACCCTTCGAAAGGGCCGTCATGGAAAAATGGTCTTTCTGGTCAAGGCTGAAGCCGAGTTGAAACTTGCGGATTATGTCTTCCCTGAAGCCGCGTTCCCGGAAATACCCCAGTCCCAAGGCTTTGCCATCGGGGTGGTCGTGCAGAATGCCGGTGTAGTAGTCGCGGGCAAATTCGTTGAGAATGAAAAGGCTTTCCCTGTCGTTGCGGGCTTGTTCCTCGGCTGGCGACAGTGCCCGCTCAGCCACCTCGATGTTGTATTTCTTGGCCAACCACTTGAGCGCTTCGTAGTAGCCTAGCTGCTCGTGTTCCATGATGAAATGCACCACGTTGCCGCCTTTGCCGCAACTGAAGCATTTGCAAATACCTTTGGTGGGAGAGACACTGAACGAGGGAGTCCTTTCTTCGTGAAACGGGCAAAGACCAGTATAGTTGACCCCTCGTTTTCTGAGGGTCACGAACTCACCCACCACCTCCTCAATGCGGGCGGCATCGATGATACGGTCTATGGTGGTTTGGTCGATCATGTGCTATTGAACCACGAAGGTAAGAAAAAATCGGTTTGGATGTATGTGATGGTTTAAACAATTCAATGTACCAGCAAACTGGTCATACTGATGCTGCCCCCCACCAGTTCATCGTTGAACAGCGTCAGTTTTTCATTGTCTTCCCATAGCCCCAGTAGGTACATGAGGGGTAAATAATGATCGGGAGTTGGAACGGCCAGTTGCATGAAAGCGGGTTGTTGCTGGGTGTTGATCAGTGAGTTAAAGTCCCTCTCTTTCAGGCATTGCTTTATGTAGGCACTGGCTTCCGCCGCCCAAGGGTAGGCTGCACCCGGATTGTTGAGCTGATTGAAGTCGACCAACCTCAGGTTGTGAACCAGATTGCCACTTCCGACCAGGAGGATGCCTTCTTCCCTGAGGTGTGCCAACCGTTTGGCCATGGTGTAATGTTCGGCGGCCGGTTTTGTCCGGTCAAGACTTAGCTGTATGACAGGAACGCTGGCGTCTGGGTACAGGTGTTTGAGCACTGACCAGCAACCATGGTCCAACCCCCAGGATGTGTCCAGGTTTACCTCCGTCGGACGTAACAGGGCTTCTACCTGTGTTGCCAGGGCAGGATGGCCTATGGCCGGGTAGCGTACCTCGTATAAGGGGGGCGGGAAGCCGTAGAAGTCATGGATGGTTTTGGGGTGTTCGTCATGGGTAACGAAACTGCCTTTTGTGTACCAATGTGCAGAAATACAGATAATAGCCTTAGGCTTCTGGAAGAGGTTGGCTACCTGTCTGAATCCTTCCACAAAAGTGTTTTCCTCGATGGCGTTCATCGGGCTGCCGTGGCCTAAAAACAACAAGGGTGTTTTTTCTGCTTTGGTAGCAAAGGGTGTTGTTGGCATGTGGAATGATGTTTATATGGCCTTATTGAATTTAACACATCAATGACGTAACGAAGGTACCTATTCTTCGGGATTCAGGGAAATGGCCTCCGACATAAACCAATAAATAGACGCTTTGTGGCGTTTTTTTATGTCTTTTTACCACTTTTCAAACCGTATCATTCGGAAAAGAAACCTATTTTTGTAGCGTTTCAACAATAATGCCATGCAAACATACACTTTTTTGGCGTTCGATCTTGGCGCCACCAGCGGCCGGTCCATACTCGCCACCCTTGATAACGGAAAACTGGAGAGCAGGGAACTGACTCGTTTTTCCAACACCCTACTGCCCGTCAACGGCAATGTCTATTGGAATATCTTCGGATTGTACGAAGCACTGCTGGCCGGCATGAAGGCTGCAGCTGCCGAAGGCGCCAAAGTGGATGCCATAGGTATCGATACCTGGGGCGTCGACTTTGTCTATGTGGGTAAAGACGGCCGGTTGCTGGGTTGCCCCAGAGCGTACAGAGATCCCTACACCGAGGGTATGCAAGAAGCCTTTTTCAAGGTGGTGCCCCGTAAGGAAGTGTACGATCTGACCGGTATCCAGTTTATGAATTTCAACAGCCTGTTCCAATTGTACGCCGCTCATAAAGAGGGTTCTACCGCGTTGGCTGTTGCCGATAAGATTCTTTTCATGCCCGATGCCTTGTCGTATTTGTTGACAGGCAAGATGGTCTGCGAATACACCATCGCTTCAACGTCCCAATTCCTCAACCCCAAAACCAAACAATTGGATGCCAAACTACTCAAGGCGGCCGGTGCCTCCATTGAGCAGTTCCCCGCGTTGGTCAATCCCGGTACCGTTATTGGTC
>JAAYBL010000076.1 GCA_012718945.1 Bacteroidales bacterium | reverse complement strand
TGTTTTTTAAGGGGATTTTCCTCATTCAATAGTAATCTCTAATTAATAGTTAATACGTTGAAGATCAAGAATGTGCTTGTGTCGCAACCCAAGCCAACCTCCGAAAAGTCACCTTATTACGATCTGGCAGAAAAGTATGGGTTGAAGATTGATTTTCGCCCTTTTATTAAGGTGGAACCGATTTATGCCAAGGAATTCAGGCAACAACGCATTTCCATTCTGGACTACACTGCTGTTGTCTTTACTTCAAGAACGGCTATTGACCACTTCTTTCGCCTTTGTGAGGAAATGCGCCTGACTGTTCCAGAGTCCATGAAGTATTTCTGTATCAGCGAACAGGTAGCCCTTTATCTCCAGAAGTACATTATTTACCGTAAGCGGAAAATCTTCCACAGTGTCAATGGTAAGGCCGACGAATTGGTTCAGCTTATCCAGAAGCATGGTACGGAAACGTTCATCGTTCCGGTTACGGATGTTCACAAAGAAGACCTGTTGGTCAAATTGGACGAGAAAAAGGTGGACTATACCAAGGCTGTGATGTACAGGACGGTCAGTAATGAATTCGGCATTGACGAACCTTTTGATTACGATATGTTGGTTTTTTTCAGCCCTTCCGGGGTTGCTTCATTATTAAAGAACTTTCCCAACTTCGAACAAGGTGATTTGGCCATCGCCACGTTGGGACCAACTACGGCCAAGGCTGTCAAGGATTTCGGCCTTCGCCTGGATGTCGAAGCTCCTACCCCGGAGACGCCTTCCATTACGGCAGCCCTTGATGCCTTCCTGAAGGAAAACCACAAGGCCAGTAAGAAATAGGGTTTACGCCCGTTACTAAACGCTGTTTTCAGGTAGAATAGCTACCTTTGTGAAAACAGCGTTTTTTTATGTCCGTATCGACCGCAACCTTTCCAAAAGCAGAACACCTATGTGGTGAAAAACGGGTGGATGCCCTTTTTCATCAGGCTGCCTCGTTTGTCAGTTACCCGTTCAGGGTGCTATGGACAATCGAACCTCAGCCTGTCGGTACGCCTGGCGGAGCTGTTGTCTTGATTAGTGTGTCGAAACGTAAGTTCAAGCACGCTGTCGATAGAAATCACATCAAGCGGCTGGTCAGGGAAGCTTATCGTTTGCATAAACACCTTCTTTTTGAGAGCCTTGAACCAGGCATGCACCTGCAGGTGGCCTTTATTTGGATACCGTCCGAGCGAATGACGTTTGCCGCTGTTGAAAACCGTATGCGGACCACGTTGCTTCGTATTTTGTCTGAATGTACTCCTCATACCACGAACCATGACGCTGTTGAAACGCATCCTTGAATCCATTGCTTCAGCCCTGAAGGTAGGGTTGGGGTGGTTCTTCCTGGCTTTGATCCGCTTCTACCAGGTGGCGATTTCGCCGATGACCCAATCGTCTTGCCGCTACACGCCGACCTGTTCCCAATACGCGCTGGAGGCCGTGCGTAAATATGGCCCTTTTAAGGGCGGATGGCTGGCCATCAGACGATTGGCTCGCTGTCATCCATGGGGCGGTCATGGGTACGATCCTGTGCCTTGATTATGTACATTGATATTCATTCACACCAACCTACAACCCGGGCAAGCGTTTTCAGGGTGTTCAACCTCATGGCCGGAGCTTCGGAGACGCCTTTTTCAGCGCCCCTGGATGAGGGCCTGGTGTTTAGCGCCGGTGTTCATCCTTGGGAAGCAGACAGTACAACAACGAAAGTTTGGTCGGCGTTGGAAAATCTGGTGATCAAGCCAGAGGTATTGATGGTCGGTGAAATAGGGTTGGATAAACTAAAAGGGCCGTCACTGGAGGTTCAGATGGCAGTATTCAAACGGCAGTTGTTGCTGGCCGAAAGCGTATCCAAGCCGGTTATCATCCACGCTGTACGGTCATCAGACGCCCTCATGGCCCTCAAAAAGACCACGACAGGTATTCCGGCCTGGATTATTCATGGTTTTAGGGGTGGACCTGTGGAGGCTGCCAATTGGCTGTCTCATGGTTTTTTCCTGTCCTTTGGCCCGGCTTTCAATCCAGCCTCCTTATTAGCGTGCCCTCCTGGGCGTTTTTTTCTGGAAACCGATGAAAAAGGTGACATTGTGGCGCTGTACGAGCAGGCGGCCTTGGTGATGGGCTGGTCTCTCGATCGTTTGGTGTCAGTGGTGGAAGCTGCCTGGGCTGGTTTGTTTCCCAGTGCAAACAAAAAGGGCCGGTGGTAAGACCGGCCCTTATTATGGAAGGTTGAGTATTATCCGATAAACTTGTAACCAACACCCTTGATGGTGGCGATGTATTTTTCGCCGATTTTCTCACGGATCTTGCGGACGTGAACATCGATGGTGCGGTCGCCCACGATGGACTTGTTGCCCCAGACCAATTTGAAGATTTCTTCACGGGTGAATACCTTGAGGGGTTTGGATGCCAGTAAAACCAGCAGTTCGAACTCCTTACGAGGTAAGAAAATGTCCTGGCCGTCTTTGTATACCAGGTAGCGTTCTCTGTCAATGACAATACCCTTTTGGGGGATGGCATCCTTATTGGCGCCCAGGAAGCGGCCAAGAATGATTTGTACCCTACGGGAAACCAAAATCGCACTGGTTTCGCGGTAGCCGAGTTCATCAACACCAAGGTCGAACCATTCGAGTTGTTGTTCGATGGTTTGATTGTTGTCGATTAAGAAGTAGAGATGGAATGGAATCTCTTCTTTCAGTTTTTTGATTTTTTTGCACAGTTCAATGGCCTTTGGGTCGTCTGCGGGTGTATCCACAAAAACCAGGCAGGGCTTTTCGTCCGTGATGAATTCAGTCGCTTTCTGAACGCTGTAGGTGTTTTCAACAACAGCCCTTGTGTTCATCAGCGAATCATGCACTTTGGTGCCCAACACTGAACCTTTTACAGAAAAAATCAACACATTACTTTGGAGTGGTTTCATAAAGGATTGATTTTTAAAAAAAGTGAATATCAGGTTGAATGAGATAATCGTAATTGTCTATAAATGAATCCAAATACTATTATGACATACAAAGATAATTCATGATGTCGGTTAAATCAAATTTTTTAAACTGCTTGTCCCTTCCAGTCAAGTGAAGCTTGTAACATATTAATAATCATAAAATTAGACAAAAACCACAACTGCTTAAAAATAAATCAGTTAAGCATGTTCGCTTGACCGAAGGAGATAAGCAGTTTTTTTTAATTATATCAAACGAATTGTCCCCGATTTGATAACGATCTAATCCAAACAACTGGTTCCCACGGCCATTTCAAAACCCATTAACACTTTTTATTAATGGCTGTCTATATAGTACCGTTTTGCATCGTTGCCTTTGCTCAACTATTTATTTATTGAATAGAGAAGATACACATTCAAGTGTGTGTGAAACACCGTCTTTGTTTCTGAAAAGCATGCATTGACTCTCTTTACATCGTCTTATGTAACAATCACATTATTTGTTGATTGAGAATAATGCCCTTTCGTTTATCGACAAGGATTGGGCCTGCTTGTTGCCTTTCAAGCAATTATTCAGATTGCTAATTATAAGCATATTAGCATATGTCAAGAATAACGATCAACCATTATTGTAAAAATGGTGAAGCATTCTCGTTTTTAAAAAATAACCAACTAGCTGAGATATAGCGGGATAGCAAAATATAAGCCTTGCTTACCCATTAATATGCAGATAACGGACATTTTATGCTGTTGATGATTTTTGGATTTGATGTGATTTTATTTTCGGGTGATATTCTCATCAGTAGTTTCTCATTTGCCTCGTCAAGTGTTGATTGTTTCAGAGAGGCCAGATAAGCGTAGGTTGTTTTTTCATTACTGTGTCCCAGGCCTTCGCTGATAATCGTAAGTGGAACGCCACTCCATTTTGCAATGCTTGCCCATGAGTGCCTGGAGACATATGAGGTAAGCACAGTAGGTAGATTAAGCAGTTGGGAAAGTTCTTTTAAATGTCGGTTGTGTTTTCTAAGACCACTTTGATATTGTTTGTAAATAGGGACATCCTTGGCTTTGATGATGGGAAAAAGGTAAGGAGACGTGTTCTTATACTTATCGATAATCGCTTGTTGTGGTTCAAATAATCTGACCTGTAACGGTTGACCGGTTTTTGCACGGTTATATAGTAGGTACTGCCCTTGAATATTGTTGATCTTAAGGAGTGCGATGTCAACAAAAGGTATGCCACAGGAATAAAAACTAAACAGGAAAATATCCCTGGATAATTCAAGATGGGTGTTGTTTTGCAAATTTAGGTTTGCCAATTCTTGGATGGTTTCCTCAGCAACGGCTCGTTTTCGCGGCTTTGCATGGTTAAGGCTAATGTTCCTGAAGGGGAAACGGGCGACAGTCCCAGGTAGTTCTTCACGTTGAGCCTTATTGAAGACAGCTTTAAGTATGCGGGTGTAAAAGAGGATGGTGTTGGGTTGGCTTCCCGCTTGGCGTAGATAACAGACGAATTGATCCAACCATCTGGGTGTTATGTCTGCAAAGGATAGTTCTTTAGAGGACATAAATCGTTGCAGGCAACTAAGCGTCGATTGATATGCATTTTTTGTACCGTGGCGCCCAGCCTTGTCTAAATCACCGATAAGGCGGAGCATGAAGGGTGTTACCAGGTTGTTGTTTATACTGTAATTATAGGCTGACAAAACATCTTCAATGGTGTATTCGGATTGAGTTTCATCAAGCTTATCAATGATTTGGTGGAGGTTTTCAAGCCCACTTGACAAGTATTGATTGATCTCCCGAAGCTTTGGTATCCTGTAATGCTTTCTGTTAACCGCAAGGCCTTTCTCTGAAATAAAACACTCTTCACGAAGGTGATAGGGTGAATAGAGTACTTTTTTTTTACGATGGTGGATGATTTGAAAAACAACTGGATAGGTTCCGTCTTTTTTTGTCTTGATTTTTCAAGTCTGATTTTTGCTGTTGCCATTTTTATGGGTTTTTTAATTGGTGAGATTGATATGGGAGGATTCGTAATGGTTTTTAGTGTTTGTATTCGAGTTTTTTATCATACTTGGCAACTTGAATCTTGATTATGGAATCAAAAGGGATACAAAGTTCTTTTTTTTGGGCATTTTATCTGTGTTTTTTGTGAATATGATTGCCTGATTCCTTGAATTGCCATTTTTTTAATTGTTGTCTAAATCCATATTTGTATGGATTTTTTTTCAAGCGTGGTACCCTAGTTTTGTGGCATGAAACCAAAAACTGCGTGCCATGAAATGTAAAAAACTATTAATCAGCATCATGATGATTGTTTCGGCCTTGCTGTTTGCCGGGTCGACACTGGGGCAAGTCACCGCCAAAATCCCCAAAGCCTTTGCGCTGAACCGCCTCGTTTCGACCGAGATCAACGCCGGTGGCCAATTGGAGGTCATCCTGGCAACCGAAACGAAAAAGAAAGGCGTGTCCCTGTATCAGTTCACGTTTGACCAGTCATTGAACAAAGTGGCCGAAGCAGACATCCCCTTCGATCGTGCCAAGATTAAAACCAGACGGCTGCTATCCAACGATGAAGGAACGACCCGTTTTGTCAGGGTGGTGCCCAGTATCCTGGCTGATATGACCTTGCAAAAAGGCTATGTGCAACGGACGTACCGCGGCTATAAGGTCATCGCTGAGCAATTCAAATCGGAGGAATCGTTCAAGGTTCGTACTGACAACGATCATAAGATTTACCCTTTGTTTGAAATGCACGACAGTGAGGTGTCCTTTTCACCTCATGATTTCGGCTATACCCCCGAAGGCTTTAACGCCAGCGGTGACCTGATAGCCTTGGGGGCCGTACAGGGGAAGCTGTTAACCAAAGGCAGAGAAGGCGTTGGTTCAGCCGATGCCCCCATTGAATATTGTGTCATCAAGGCCAGTGCCAAAACCTTGGCGGTGGAAAAGAAGACCCTTATACCGTTTGAGTTTGTTCAAAAAACAGCGTATTACCGGGAGGTACCGGGCAAGAAAATGCTGGTGGTGACCTGTGATTTCCCCATGGCCTACAAAGGTTCAGAAGCCTTCTATAACCCGACATCCAACCAATACACCGTGCTCTTAATCAACAAAAACGTCGAGGTGGAATACCGCCAACCCTTTAAAGGGTTGCCGGGCATGGAGGTGTTGGCGGCCGACGTTACACCACAAGGACAGGTGTTTGTGGTGGCCAGGCAGGGTAAGAAAAAAGATCAACAATTGGTTTTGGTTCACCTTAACGGTGGGGAGTTGGTCTATCTGAAGACCCTTAATCCCGCCGAACTGACGGCTGCCGTCCTCCCGGCCAACGAGAAAAAGGCACCCCTGTTCAAGGATGAGCTGGCTTCAATGACGCCGATGTCACCGCGGTATGAGGGACTGGTCGTCTTAGACAATCAGCATGTGGTCTTCCTGTTCCAGGGGAGTAATAAAGCAGCCGGCCGACTGTATTACCTGGAAGTGGATGCAGCAGGCGGCTTTGTACGCCAGTATGCACACGCCGTGCTGGAAAAGATGACCTACGCCGGCGATAAAAACGCCTGGAAACCCATCAAGGTCAGTGTCCGGCAGCACACCAACAAGGTGTACACCTTTATCACCGAATCCACCAAAGAAGGGGACTACTTCAGCCATTGCCGGATCGATTGCCAGGCCGGCACGGTGGGCACCCTGCAAGCGTTTGGCAGACCGACCAAACAAGACAAGAACAGTTACTACATCGACAAAGAATTTTCACTGGTTGATCTGCCTGGAAAGGGCGTCTACCTCATTGGACGATCCAAGAAAGAAACCGACCTGTGGATTCAAACACTGATGTTTGACTGACAACTCACCTGTTGTGTCCATCCACCTTTTGAAGCTCAAAACTTTCTATAACGGTGATAACCAAAACCCCTTATATCATGAAATCCCAACCATCAACAACAGGGAAATACCTAAGTACAGGTATCCCGAAACACGTTGTGCGCCTCTTTGTATGGACGCTTCTTTGCGGCATGAGCGCCACACTGTTACACGCTCAAACGGCTGCCAAGTACTTTGAAAACAAGGAATACCCCCTGGCCATCGAGGCCTACAAAAAGGACGTGCTTAGCAATCCTGAAGGCTATTACAACCTGGCCAAGGCCTACTTTGCCGTTCACAAGTTTGAAGAAGCCAGAGCGGCCATGCAGGCCTACCTGGAAAAAGCCCCCAAAGCCGACAAAACCTATGCGGCCTGGTTCATCGAGATGATGGACAGAAACGAGCACCCGGTACCGGTCAAGCCCCTCCCTGGCACCGTGAACACCGAAGGCAGCGAGTCCGTGCCCCGCATCTCGGCGGATGGTCGGTTGATGTATTTCACGGCCTACGACAGACCTGGCGGTCACGGTGGCGAAGACATTTTCATTGCCGAGAAACAGGCCGATGGAAGCTGGGGTAACGCCAAGCCCTTTAGTGACCTCTGTTCATCTACTCATGAAACCCTGTACAGTATGAGCAGCGATGCCAACCTTTGCATCCTGTTTGGCAACTACGAAGGAACGTTTGGCAACGGCGACTTGTTCTACTCCGTGAAAACGGTGGGTGGCTGGTCGTACCCCTGCAACCTGGGCGGCACCATAAATACCGCCAATTTCAAGGAAGCGCAGGCCACCATCAGCCCTGACGGCAGGGTGATCATCTACATGACGTCCAATAAATTGACCGGTCATGCCGGTGAGTACGACCTGTACATGTCCCGGTTGACAGACAACGGTTGGACCAAGCCCCAAAACCTGGGTTTGACCATCAATACGGCCAAAAACGAAGTAAGGCCAGCCTTTGCCGGTGACGGAAAAACCCTGTATTTTTCCTCCAACGGCCATCCCAGCCTGGGAGGCTACGATATTTACATGACCAGGCGCCTGGACGATAGTTACACCAATTGGACAACACCCGTCAACCTGGGCCGCTACATCAACACCCTGCAGGACGACGAAGACGTGACCGTCAACACCGAAGGCACCATGGGGTACACCGTAAAATACGATGAAGTAGGTGCCCCCGGCAAGTACGACATCTTTCAATTTGTCATGCCCGATGTGGCCAGACCCGAACAAAACCTGACCGTATTTGGCAAGGTGCTCAATGAAAAAGACACGGCAGCTGCGGTCAATGTGAAATTCACCAGCCTGACCACCAACAAGCTCGTTAAGTCGGTGCCGTCCGATTCTTTGACTGGTATGTATAAAACCTACCTGCCTTTCGACAAGTACTTGATGGAAATCAACATGAAAGGCTTTTTGTACCACGCCGAGGAGCTGGATTTATCCAATCCGGAAGATTTTATTCCGAAAAAAACCATCAAGGCCTTGTTGAAGGATGTGGCAGCCGATGACGACATGCTCCGACAAGTGACAGCCCTGAACACACGCATGGCCGGCAATGCCGCCTCGTTGGACAGCCTGTTGAACGGCAGCAGTTACGACCTCAAACACGTGTTTGAACGCTACGATGCCTTGTTGGATAACAACCAGGAGTTGCTGGATAATTACCGCCAGTTGCTGGAAACCAGCCGCTATTACTGGCTGTCCCAAGGCCGTCGATACGTGGATTTGGAAAAGAACCTCAAGGTGCAACGGGCCACGACCGGCGCCACCTTCAAACTGGACAACATCTTCTTCGACCTGGGCAAGGCCACGCTTAATGCCGCCTCCATGCCAGCCCTGGACAACCTGTTTGATATCCTCCAGAAGAACGACATCAACATCGAATTGGGTGGCCACACCGACAGCATCGGTTCCGATGAGGCCAACCAGCAGTTGTCTCAAGACAGGGTCAATTCGGTCAGGGCGTATCTGATTCAAAAAGGCATCAACGAGGCCCGCATCGTGGCCATGGGCTACGGGGAAACCAAGCCGGTGGCCGACAACGCCACGGATGAAGGCCGTAGCAAAAACAGGCGTGTGGAAGTGAAGATCATTGAAAAGCCCAAGCGTGAAGGCGTGGAGCAAACCTTGTCTGAAAAAGAAAAGGAATTGGCCGAAGCTGAAGCCTTGAAACAGAAAGGACTGGTTTTGTCCGGCGATGACTTACGGCTGTACCTGCAAAAAGCATCCCGGATTGGTGGTCTGCCAAAAACCAGTCCGTGCAGCGAAGACTATGTACCCAAGACCACTTTGCAGCCTGTGACCACGGTGCAACCCGTGACCACAACCACCCGTAAGTCCTGGACGGGCAGCTCCTTGAGTGGCGAACAGTTCGATCGTTCGGACTACGACCTGAAGGCTTTCAGTGTTGGCCTGTCCAACTTCGCTGCCATGGATTTGAACAACACAGCCACTGGTGTCGATGTCATTATGGCCAACCGACGCAAGATTGACCGTAGGGGCGTCATTCCTGAACACACCTTCACCTACTACCTGAAATCCGGCAATGTAAAGACAGGTTTCGGCTACCAATACCAACAATTCGTATCCCTCAAACCCCTCACTAAGCTGCCGATGGGTTGGACCTGGGGCTTGGAATTCAAGGGATTCAGCCTGTTGGACAACACGGGCAATACCTATAACACCGGGCTATTAGCCATACCGGTTGGGCTCAAAGGATTGATTAACATCAAGGATTTGGTCATTTCTCCGGCAATTACCTATCATTGGGCCCTCTCATCGGCCAACGCGGAGAAAGCAGCAGGCTTGAAATCGACCTACTGGGAAATCGGTTCCGGGTTGCGGTGGAAATTCCTGTATGGAGGCGCTTATGTAAGGTCTGGTGCCACCGATTACCTGGGCATGAGACTGGGCCTAACGCTCTGATGGAAACAGCACCATATCCAAACAGCACCATACACAAACAGAACATGCATAAACAATACAAACAACTCGCCATGAACCAACGCACCGTATGCCTCTGCAGCACGTTATTACTGCTTGCCAGCTTGGCAAAAGCGACGGAAAAAGCCCCCGTCTGGAAAGAAGTCGGTTATGCCCTTCAATCGGTATCAGACATCAGTTTTCTGGATGATGACAACGGGTGGGCTTTTGGTGCCGACTACATGGCCCACTACGATGGTCAGGAGTGGGAGGTCGTGGCCACGGGTAATGAGAATGGAACCAGGCATTTTCTTATGTTGAACGACACCTTGGGGTGGGAGATTGGCAGGGCCGGTGAATTGTTCCGGTTTCGGGGCAGAAAGGGCCTTGATACAATCAGGGTCGCTACAACCAGCGACATGAATGCCCTGCATTTCTGTGATCCGAACAACGGTTGGGCCGTTGGCGATGCCGGCACGATCCTGCATTGGTCGGGAGAGGCCTGGACGGTTCAACCATCAGGTACCCAGAACAAATTAAGGGATGTGCACGCCGTTTCGCCAACCGAAGCCTATGCCGTTGGCGATGCTGGCACGGTCCTGAAATACGATGGGACAGCTTGGGCTCCAATCAACGTGGGGCAAGCACCGGCTGATTTTTTGATGGCGATTGAATTCTCTGAGCCTGGCAATGGTTGGATAGGCGGTGCAACCGGTGAAATGGGGGAACTATTGCTCCACTATGACGGTTCCAATTGGTCGAAAACAAGCGGCGTAGGGCAAATCATCTTCGCGCTTGCTTTCTCGGGACCCAATCACGGTTGCGCCTCGCTGTATCCTTCGGGATTGGCGCAATGGGATGGTGTCACGTGGACCAAACTCACGTTACCCAGCGAGGTTACTGAAGTGTTGAAAAAGGTGGAAGTGACCCCCAATCATCTCTATTTTGTGTTCCAACGCTCTGTCTATCAGCTGACAGGAACGACCTGGTCGATGATGTCAGATCTGATACCCCACGATCTGCGGGTGAAGTCGGTCACCGGTTTGCCGGATGGACACACGTGGTTTGGGTGTTCAGTCGGTGTCATCATTCACTATGACACCAAAACCTATACGATGGGATTGGTACCCGATGTCAAGAAAACAGAGATTGCCGGGATAGCCTTCCTGGATGAAAACACCGGTTACGCCATTTCCCGGGAAAGCGTCTTACGGCACGATAAAGGGGTGTGGTCCATCCTGCATACCGTGGAAGGGGAGAATTTTGAAGCCTTGAGCGTGACTGGGCCCAACAGACTGTACGTGGGGGGTAGCAAGGGTCGTGTGTATGCCTACGATGGGACAGCCTGGACCATCGATACCATCCCGATGCAGTATATGAATCAAGTGCATCAACTGTGTATGAACGATGAAGACCATGGCCACGCACTGGCCGGCGGGGAAGTCTGGGTTTTTGAGCGCAGCAAGCAGCCACAATGGACGTATCTGGATGGTGGTCGGGATGATATCGAATTTCCCGTTTTTGACTGGGGTCTCGCTGCAGGAAGTACGGCAGCTATGATCATGGTCTACAAAAACCAGGAGGCGACAATCAGGCGCATGGAGGGATTTTCGGCAACAGCGTTTTCCTGTTTGGATACCACGTTGACCTATGCCCTTACGTACAAAGCCAGCCAATGGTATAATCCACTCAAGGAGATCTCTCGTTACGAAAACGGTGTTTGGACGACTGAGATGACCCCAGTCGGTCACTGTGTAGGGCTTAAAATGTTGGCACCAGATAAAGGTTGGGCCTGGGGGGATAACACACTGATACGGTATGCCGCGTTGGCAGATACACTGCCAGCCCAATTAAAGCCAGGCGTTAGGGACGCGGTCAAGGCCTCCGTTTACCACAATCAAACGACAAACCAGGTTGCCATCAAGCTGCCTACCGAAGCCCTCACGGAGGTGACGCTTTATGACCTGAGTGGGAAAACCTTGATCCGCGAGCGTATCCGTGGAGAAGGGGTTGTTTCGGTGGCAGCGCTGACCAAGGGGGTGTATATCCTTGTTCTCGTTAACGAGCAAGGCCGCTATACGGAAAAAGTGATGCGGCAATAACGATCGTGCGTAAGCGGGTGGGTCAGCGTGCTTGTTACCCCTGTTTACTGGATCAATCGATGCCTGACGGCAAACTTGATCAATCCCACCACCGATTTGCTGGCCGTTTTTTCCATGATGCGGATGCGGTGGCTGTCGACCGTCTGTTTGCTGATGAACAGTTTGGCTGCGATTTCTTTGCTGGTGTATTCCTGCAGGATGAGTTTGAGAACGTCCATTTCGCGGGGTGTGAGATCCTGAAGGTCATCGAGGTGTTGGCCGTGCAGGCTGTCCGCCCGGATGATGGGCAGGATGTCGTAGGCGTAGTAACACCCGGTATCCATGATGGCTTCCAGGCCTTTGATGAATTCACGCTGGCCGCCGTTTTTCAGCATGTAGCCGTCGGCCTCACAGGCAATAGCGGCCCTGATGTACGAAGCTTCGTGGTGCATGGACAGGATAAGCACGCGCAAGTGACTGTGTTGTTCCTTGATGCGCTGACAGAGATCGATGCCACTGATGCCTGGCATGGAGATGTCAGCCACCACCAGCTGGTAGGCCTGTGGATTGGCCTGGATGAGCGACCAGGCTTTTTCTCCTGTCAGTGCCGTGTCAAGGACCCTCAGGTAGGAGTGCCCTTCCAGCATACTTTTTAACCCGTCGAGCACCAGTTGGTGATCATCGACCAGGAGGAGGTTGACCTTGTTTTCCAAAGGGGAGGTCGGAGACGATTCGTATGTCATAGCGTACGGTTGCTTTGTGATCGAAGACGCGAGTGCACGTAATGAAATGGTTAGAATTTACAGGGGTATATCCAGCGTGTAACTGGTGCCGTTACCGGGTTGACTCTTGATGTCCAGGTTGCCATTAATCTGGCGGATACGATCTTTCATGGTGTTTAACCCCAGCCCTTTACGCTTATCGATGGTCGTTGTGTCAAACCCGTCTCCATCGTCAGTCACTGTCATCTGAACACGTTGGTTGTTTACCGTTAGTCGAATAACTACCTGCTTGGCGTTGGAGTATTTGAGGGCATTGTTGGCCAACTCCTGTGCAATGCGGTACAACACGAGATCCAGCCCTTCGACATTTTCGGGGAGGACAAGAGCAGCATCGGCATCCAGCATAAAACGAAGGCCTTTGGTGTTAAGGTTTAGTTGTTCACAAAGCGTATCCAAGGCTTTGATCAGCCCTTTGTCAAGGTCTTTGGGATACAGGTTGTGGGCTATGCTCCGCACATCGGCCACCGTATCGTTCAACAGGTTATTAACCAGCTCTTTCTTGGCAGGGTTAACGGTGTCAAGCATCGAAAGGTGCATCTGGGTGACGGCCAGTTTTTGTGTCACGCTGTCGTGGAGGTCGGCCGCTATCCTGGCCCGCTCGTTTTGTTCGGCTTCCACCAACAAACTCAGCAACTTGCGTTCTTGTTCTGCTGCTTTCAAACGAGCTGTTTTTTGTCGATACAGGTAATTGGCGTAAA
This sequence comes from Bacteroidales bacterium, assembly GCA_012718945.1. Taxonomy (GTDB): domain Bacteria; phylum Bacteroidota; class Bacteroidia; order Bacteroidales; family UBA1402; genus UBA8389. Next base: position 3,449 of record JAAYBL010000076.1, on the reverse strand, counting down.
ACAAAATAAGAATCAGAAGAACGACAACGGCGAGTAGCACGACAATCACCCGTTGTACCACAAGTTGTCGTTGCTGGGCCTGAAGTTGATGGTTTTTTCGTTCGGACTCAAATTCAATGTTCAAGCGTTCGATGGTGCGGTTAACCGTTTGGCTGTTTACTTCACCGTAAATGGTTAGCATGGAGTCACGGTAGACGGCCAGCTTTTGATAATCGTTCTCCCGTTCGGCGTATTGTGCCAGAACCTTGAAGACCAACAGGCGTTTGTCGGCATTTTTATCATCCGAATAGATTTTCAAGGCTTTGAGAAAAAGACTATCTGCCTCGGCTTTCCGCCCCACCTCGTAGTTAATGCTGCCCATTACGACGAGATTAGAGGCCATGTTGGCCTCAATAGCGTTGAGGGAGTCGATGTGGTAGGATTTCTGGCAGTACAAGAGGGCACTGTCCACCAGTCCCTTTTCCAGGTAACAACGACCCAGGTTGTTGTAGAAGGAGGATATCAAAAATTGGTATTCCGGATTGTCGTAACGATCGATGATGTACCGATCCAGGGCCATGGCGCTGTCAATCTGTCCGGTGGTTCCATAGAGGTTGGCTTTGAGGTGCAGAGCGTTAAGGCGTACTTTGATGTCACCTTCGTTGGCTGTGGCCTTTTCGATGAATTCCATGGCTTTGTCAAAATCGCCTTTGTTGTAGAACAACCTGGCCATGTTAGACCAAACGGTATGAAGGAGCTTTTCGTTATGGATGGAATCCAGCAAGGCTGCGGAACGACTGAAATGCTGGTAGGCAGAGTCGTACACGCCAAGGCTCATGTAGTTCAGGCCTTTAATGTTCAGACTGATGGCTATCAGAGAGTCAGCCCCTGGCACTTTCTGTAAGGCCGCCATCGCTTCATCGAGGTTTTGGATGGATCGCTGGTAGTCTGCCTCCCTGAAGTTGAGGCGCGCCTCTGTGGTTTTCTTCAAATAGATCAAGCGGTTGGAGGAACAGGACTGACACAGGGAGTCCAGGCGGTAATAAAAGGCCATCAAATCATCGTAATCAGCGTAGGAATAGTGCTGCAAGTCGGCATTCAAACTGTTGAAGCGTGCTTCGTCCTGGTTGTCTGGTTTGGTGCACGATAGGAGAGCGGCAGCCAGAAAGAGGGTGAACAGCAAGGTTTGTGTTTTCATGATGTTCCCGTATGGTTTGGTGCAAATATACAAACAACCGTTATTGTTTAATGGTTAATTGGGTGTCAATGTTAAATAAAACGACGACCTTATTTTTTTTATGTATTTTTGATGCGTCTAGTTTTAACCGTCAAGTTTTATATCATGTCTAAACACCCCATCTTCATTGCCTTCTTTCTGCTGTTTTTCCTGTTTGCCGTTTGTCCTGTCAGTGCTGATGCCACGTATCAAACTGGAGACACCGTGACACTGGGTGTCAAGAAGTACAAATTGTTGAGTAACAATCAAATTACCAATCCTGGCTTCCAGAATGGGCTGACTGGTTGGACCGATGCCACCACGTCGGCTGCCCCTCTTAGCACGACCAAGTTCTCGGTTAGAACAACGGGAGGGGTCGATAATTCAGCCTACCTGGTAGGGACGACCAATGAAGGAGCCACGTCTGCCGGCTCCGTTGGAACGGGCTGGCCCCTCACCAAGGATAAGCAGTATTTATTTGCATACAAGGTAAAGTACCTGGATGCCACTAAGGTAGCCGGAACAGAATCGTATCTGAAGACATACCTGACAAACGTATTTCCCACCTCGACAAACGAGCCCATTATGTTGATAGGCAGTGCTCAGGTCAATGGAGGGGGTGCCTGGACACAAAACCACGTCTTTTTCACGAACAGCGGCACCTATTATAAATACTTGGTGGTCCGCTTCCGCTGGCTCGACAATAAATTCGGTTTTGATGATTTCTGGTTGTTTGAAGCCCAGGAAGTAGTAAACACAGAAGCCCTGGAAGCGTCAATCACGGAGGCTCAATCCCTGTATACAGCTGATGCAGTAGGTGCAACTGCTCTGTTGGAAGCCATTACCACAGCCCAGGCAGCCTTGAACAGTCAGTCTGTCGCCGAAGTTGAAGCCGCAACTAGTGTCTTGAAAACCGCCATTCAGGTCTATCGATACGCCAACGCCAGTGCTGAGAATCCGCTGGACATGACATCTTTTATCACTAATCCTAGCTTTGCAGACAATACAGCCACTGGCTGGCAAGGTGCGGGTACCGTCAATTACCAGGAAGTGGAATTTTACGAGAAAACCTTCAATATGTACTAGACCATTTCCGGACTACCTGCCGGAAAGTATAGACTGAAGGCACAAGGGTTTGAGCGTCCCAAAGCCAACGATGCTGGCGCCGCTTACAAGGCCGGAACAGAAACGCTGTATGCACGACTGTATGCGTCCTCTACCGGTTATGCCGAACGGAATACACCTTTCAATTCATTGTATAAACACAGTTATACTGGTAGCGGATCAACCAGCGGGTATGTCAATACCATGTCGGCAGCCAAAACGGTTATGGCCAGTGGTGTCAATTACCTGATGACAGTAACAGACATCTTGTTGAACGAAGGAGGTACACTGACAATCGGAGCAAAAACAACGTTCCAGCAAGGAGGTTACTGGGCTTTGTTCGACAACTTCAAGCTGGAATACCTGGGTGGCATCACCTTGAGTGACCAGGCATTGGCTTTGACCTACCGGATTGTTGAAGCCAACAGCCTTCTTACCCTTCGGATGCAGCAAACAGCCATTGATGCCCTCAATGCCGCCATCACCCAGGCGCAACAAGCCGCCACGGCACAACCATTGGTTGAAGCCGATGTGAACACCGCCAAGAACAGTCTGGACCTGGCCCTATCAACAGCCAATACGTCAATCCAGGCCTATGCCAAGTTGCTCAAGACGATCAATCACGCCAAAACCATTCTGGGCTTCCTGGATAAGGAGACTGAAATCGTCACTCTGCAAAACGCCATTGATGTGGCCAACGGGCATTACAACAACCTCGGACTGACCTTAACGCAACTGAGTGCTGCCTCTTCCGTCCTGACCACCACAACCCGCAATGTGGGGAAAAAGATTTATGTGCCAACCTGGATGATGGGTAATGTTAATGACCCTTCCAATAACTGGTCGATTGAACGAAGCAAGCAATCCAAAAACTGGATTCTTTTCTGGGAGCCTGGTTTTGGAGACGATCCCGGGGGTGCTGTGGACGAATGTCTGGCGCTGGCAGAAAAAGCGTTCGCGTTTTACACGGATTCCCTCAAGTTTATTACCAGGGGCAGTTCCAAAACAGACACGTACAAGATGATTATCCGTTACCGCTATTCAACTGAGTGGGAGGCAACCGGTTCCGGCGTTGACAATACCATCGGCTTGTTGACCTTGACAAACTGGGCCATGACGTCCAGGGGTGGACAAACCGTGGCACACGAGG
>JAAYBL010000011.1 GCA_012718945.1 Bacteroidales bacterium | reverse complement strand
TGGAAGACGATGTTGTCCTTGCCGATGAAATGCACCAGGCGGGTGTCTTTGTCTTTCCACCAGGTTTCCCAGCTGTCGGGCAATAACTCGGCGGTATTCGAGATGTAGCCGATGGGAGCATCGAACCACACGTACAACACCTTTCCTTCAGCGCCTTCGACCGGTACGGGGATGCCCCAGTCAAGGTCACGGCTCACGGCACGGGGTTGGAGGCCCATGTCAAGCCAACTCTTGCATTGACCGTAAACGTTGGGTTTCCACTCCTTGTGGTTTTCCAGGATCCATTCCTTTAGAAAGGGCTCGTAGACATCGAGGGGTAGGTACCAATGTTTGGTTTCTTTGAGAACGGGGGCGCTACCGCTGATCACCGATTTGGGATCAATAAGGTCGGTGGCGTTGAGCGAGGTGCCACAGGCTTCACATTGGTCGCCATAGGCGCGCTCGTTGTGGCAATGAGGGCAGGTACCCACAATGTAACGGTCGGCCAGAAATTGACGGGCTTCGTTGTCGTAGTATTGTTCGGAGGTCTTCTCCAAAAACAAGCCCTTGTCGTACAAGGTCTTGAAAAAGTCGGAAGCCAGTTTGCGATGCGTGGGTGAGGTGGTGCGTGAGTAGATGTCGAACGTGATACCAAAATCCTCAAACGACTGCTTAATGATGCCGTGGTAACGGTCCACAATATCCTGGGGAGTAACACCTTCGTTTTTGGCCTTCAACGTGATGGGTACACCGTGTTCGTCTGAGCCGCCGATAAACAGCACATCTTGGTTGAGCAGGCGCAGGTAGCGTACGTAGATATCAGCCGGTACGTAGACACCGGCCAGGTGTCCGATGTGGACAGGCCCGTTGGCATAAGGCAAGGCTGTTGTGACAGTCGTGCGTTTGAAAGTCTTGGTCATTTCGTGCGATTTGACCGCAAAAGTACAAAAAAATGCGTTTTATTCCATCAATCGAAGCGAACGCCCTTGACTTTCAACTGGTCAATGTAGGTTGCGATGTGGCGGTCACGTTTATCTTCGAAGATTTCACCAACGTTGATCATGATGCCTGTTTCTTCGACGTCGCCAAACTCATCGTTGATGGCTGTCCCAAAGACGCGCATGGTGGGCGAGAGGTTCATGTAAGCGTTGACCAAAGGGGGAATGTTGCGGCTCAATTCCCTGACGTTGGCATTGAGGATCTTGTAGTTTTCCTTGAAATTACCCCCTATGAACAACTTGCTCAGCGTTGACAGATCCATTTTTGTCCGCAACGGGTGTCTGGGATAAACCAATCGGTCTGGATCCGGGAATTGTTTGTTCAGGAAGTAAAGGATCATGTTGCGGCCCTCTTGTCCAAAGTTGGGGTACATGGTCACCTTTCCGAAGAAGTACTTCATGTCGGGGTACATCACAATCAAGGCACCCAGTCCGTCCCAAAGGTTGTCCATGGCGAACAGGGCTTTGGAACCGGCAACGGAAGACTGATAGCCCACTGTTACGAAGCTGCGGCCTAGTTCAATGGTATAGGGCAGGTAATCTTCGACGAACTCGTCAGAGTAGTTAAACAGGTGATTGGATGAAAGTTGGGGTATGCCATTGGCGTCGAACTGGACATCCTTGCCGTAAATATAGCGGTAGCCCCCCATGATTTCATTTTTGTCGGGATTCCAGACAATGAGTTGCTTGTAGCAACCCTCCATGGTATCGAATTGGTCGATGTCGACGTTCTTGCCGGTGCCACCGCCGGAAAAGCGGTATGCTTCTTCACGCAAACGTCCGATTTCCAACATGGTGTTGGGAGAATCATGGTGCGTGATTACATACAATTCGTTGTTGGCCTTGTTGGTCTTACGTAACAACTTGTCTGGCGTCAATTCGGCTTGAATCAACGCAGGTGATATGGGTTCAATGATGGGCTCCATGAGAAAGAGATGAGTGGTTTTGTTCGAGGTCCATTACGCGTTGACGGACCCAGTTAGCCCACTCCTGAGGGCTACGGCTGTTGTCGAACGTGGTAAAAGGAATGGGCGTTCCAAAGTAAATTTTAAATGTGTTGCCTCGCTGTTTGAACATTTCGTCGGCGAGGTAAAGCATTTCGAGGTTGACCTTGATGCCCAGAAATTTTCTAATGTTGGCCAGGGAATAAAAAAAGTTGGAATTGCGGCCCTCGAAATACACAGGTACGATGGCTCGTTCCGTTTCTACTGATTTTTTGATGAAGGTTTTACTCCAGGCCAGCTCGGTAATTTTGCCTTTGATACGGCGGGAACAGATGCCGGCCGGAAAGATGACCATTTGGACATCAGACTGGTAAGCTTCGTTGAGTCGTTCGGGCAATGTGCGGTGTTGTGATTGACTACCTACCTTATTGACAGGAATGAACAAAGGCCTCATTCCTTGTAGGTGGGTGAGTATGTCGTTGGATAAAAACTTAATGCTTTGTTCGGGAAAACGATGGTGTATGGCCAGACCGGTACTCAATCCGTCGATGCCACCGAGAGGGTGGTTGCCGGCAAACGTATAGCGACCTTCGGGTATGTTTTCCAGGCCATGGGCCTCAATGGTGACTCCTAGGAACCGAATGGAGGCTTCTACAAAATCAATGCCCGACAAGTGTCCGTTTTCCCTGAGGAAACCATTGATTTCTTCTTGGTGAATGATGCGTTCGAGGTAGCGGACCAGGAATCCTGGTACCTTGGCTTTTGGAGCTTTCGAACGCAGTACTTCCCTCACATTGACCGTTATAACGTCAGTCTGGGACATACTCTTTTTCCTCTTATTAAGTGACAAGAACGTGCAAAAGTAGGCTTTTTTTGAGAACTGACAAATTTTTGTCCCTGATGGAGGCAGAAGGCGTCACGGATGGTTTGCTGAAGTTGCCGCTTAACACCTGCTTTGTAGCCATTTAATAGTCAACATCTAAGTTTTCAACAGCCTGTTGATAAAATGCTTAAAAGGTTAATAAAGAGGGTTGTAGCATGTTGATAACAAGTTGAAAAATAGCCGATAACTTTTGTTGGTAAAAAGTGGGGGAAAGTGTTGCAAAGTGGAGTGTGATAATGTACTTTTGTCAGACAATCAGAATCTTGATGCGATTTTTAGGAAACATCGATGCCAGGCTGGATACGAAGAGCCGCGTGTTCGTGCCAGCCCCCTTCAGACGCCTTCTACAGGCCGAGGGTCAACTGGTGTTGTACCTGCGCAAAGATATTTTTGAGGACTGCCTTGTGCTTTACCCCGAGGATGTTTGGGAAGCCGAATTGGGGAAACTGCGCAAAAAACTCAGTAAGTGGAAACCGGAACAACAAGCCATCTTCAGACAGTATACGCATGAGGCCATTATAGTCGAAATGGACGCCAATGGCCGTATTCTCATTCCCAAAGCCCTGCTGGACGCCTGCGGCATCAACTCGGATGTGGTCTTTCTTGGCGTTGACGATACTCTTGAACTCTGGGACAAGGCCACCCTGGAGAAGACTAAACTACCGGCCGAGGCGTTTCGAGCACAAATCGTCGCCCTTATGGACGGTGGTGACGGAACAGACGATTAACACCCCAATCATCGAGTATGAGTGAAGAATCATATCACATACCCGTCTTGTTGCAGACCAGTGTGGAAGGGCTGGCTATTAAGCCTGAAGGTACCTATGTTGATGTTACCTTCGGAGGTGGCGGACATAGCCGTGAAATACTCAGCCGGCTGACAACAGGCCATCTCTATGGCTTTGACCAGGATCAGGATGCCCTGTCCAACAGCCCTGAAGATGCACGATTCACCTTTGTTCACGGCAACTTCCGGTACCTGAAGAATTTTCTACGCTATTATGGCGTGGACAAGGTCGATGGCATTCTGGCCGATCTAGGGGTTTCATCCCACCACTTCGACGCAGCCGAACGCGGATTCTCCTTTCGGTTCGACGAGGTGGACCTTGACATGCGTATGAACCGTCAGGCTGGTGTTACCGCTGCCGTCATACTCAATACCTGGCCTGAAGAACGCTTGAGCACCCTCTTCAAGGATTATGGCGAACTCAGGGATGCCAGACGCCTGGCTAAAGCGTTGGTGACTGCCAGGGTCGACCAACCATTTGATACGATTGCGTCTCTGCTGGACGTGATCCGTCCCTTTTTCCAGCGTGACAGGGAGAAAAAAGAGCTGGCTAAATTTTTCCAGGCCCTGAGGATGGAAGTGAATCAGGAGATGGCGGCCCTGGAAGCTATGTTGACCCAATCGTTGGACGTCCTCAAACCCGGTGGACGTTTGGTCGTCATCACCTATCATTCATTGGAAGACAGATTGGTCAAACGCTTTATGCGGGCAGGCAACCTCGAAGGGCAGGTCGAACAGGATTTTTACGGTCATTTCCAAACGCCCTTTCAATTGATCAACAACAAGGTCATTATCCCTGATGAGGCCGAACAACGCGATAATCCCAGATCCAGAAGTGCCAAACTCCGGATTGCAGAAAAGAAAGCATGATGGCAACTGAGAAGACCATGCAAGACCAACTGGATCAGGCTGCCGAGGAGCAACCAATCAACGCCACAAAGGCCGATAAGTCAGGGGCTAAGACAGCCGCCGGCAAATCGTCCTATCGCGCCGTTATGCGGGAGGTCTTTGACGGAACCATCCTGACCAAGGGCTTTTTGGCCCGCAATGTCTGGATGATTTTATTGGTGGTGACAGGCATCCTGGTTTACATAGGCAACCATTACGGTGTCATCATGAATTTGAACAAAATTGACGAATTAAACACCACCCTGGCCGATGTCAAGTACGAAGCCCTGACTCAGTCGTCTCTCCTCATGCGGGAAAGCCGTCAGTCAAGGGTGAGGGAACTCGTACTCGAAAAGGGACTTGAACTGGAGGATGCCAAAACACCTCCTTATGTGATATCTATCGATTGACATCAACGTATGCGCAACGACAACAACAATTTAGGTGAACAGATCCGTCGGCAGATCCGTCTTCGGTACAGGGTGACCATCAGCCTGTTCATCATACCTGTTGTGGCAATACTGTGGAATGTCTTTCAAACGCAGTTTGTGGAAGGCAAGGCCTGGCGAGAGTTGGCCAGAAAACAGCGCCGGGAAAATGTGGAGGTGGCCCCCAACAGAGGCAACATCTATTCCAGAGATGGTCAGTTGATGGCCAGTACCGTGCCTTCATATGCGCTGTATATTGATTTTCAGGCCATTCAGCCCGATACCTTTTTTCATTACCTCAATCCTTTGAGTAACAAGTTGTCAACCTTTTTGGGAGACAAAACCCCGTCTGGTTACCGTAATCATTTGATGAAAGGATACCAGAAACGTTCCAGGGAATACTTGCTCACCCACAAGCGAGTCAGCCATACCGAGTTAAGGAAGATCCAGCAGTTTCCCCTCTTCAAAAAAGGACGGTACCAGAGTGGCCTTTATCAAAAAAAATACCTCAAACGGGAGAAACCTTTTGGGTCCCTGGCCTCCAGAACCATTGGGGACATTTACGGGGAAAACACCAGCGATGGCCGCATCGGTAAGAACGGTCTCGAAATGCATTACGACAGCCTGCTGAGGGGCGAAAAGGGTTTGAGCGTACGTCAAAAGGTGGCAGGTGAATACATTGGTGTCATCACACAGGCCCCCAAAGATGGTGTGGACTTGATCACCACCCTGGATATTTACATGCAGGACATTGTCGAAGCCTCCCTGCGCAAGGAACTTAGCCGTATCAATGCGGTATCAGGCACCGTTGTACTGATGAAGGTGAAGACCGGCGAGGTCATGGCCATCAGCAACCTGGCTGTGGCTGACTCAGGGGTATACCACGAAGCCCAGAACTTTGCCGTGTCTGACCAGAGCGAGCCGGGTTCTACGTTCAAGACCTTTTCAATGATGGTTGCACTGGAAGACGGAGTGGTCCAACCCAACGATTCCGTGGATACAGGCAATGGCCGTATGCCAATGTATGGCAGAACCATGACAGACCACAACTGGGACAAAGGTGGCTACCATATGCTGACGGCCGCCAGGAGCATATGGTTCTCCTCCAATATTGGTGTATCTTCCTTGATTGACAAGTATTACCATACTAACCCCTCCAGATTTGTTGATGGCCTTTATAAGATGGGACTCAACAAGCCCATGGACCTGGAGATACCGGGCAGTGGCAAGCCAAGAATACCTCACCCCAAGGATAAACGCTATTGGGCCAAGACTGACCTGCCCTGGATGTCCATCGGTTATGTGACCCAAATACCGCCCATCTACACACTGGCTTTTTACAACGCCATTGCCAACAACGGTAAACTGATGAAGCCCTACTTCGTAAAAGCCCTCAGTAAGAATGGTTCGAACATTGAGACAATTGAACCCACGGTCTTGAATGAAGCCATCTGCTCCAAGAGCACGTTGGTAGAAATCCGACGAATGTTAGACAGTGTGGTGGTTCATGGTACGGGTAAGTACATTCGCACTCCAGTAGTGCCCATCGCTGGCAAAACAGGTACAGCCCAGCTCTCCAAGGGAGCGGCAGGCTATCAGAGCGGAGGTAAGTCGCATCAAGTCTCTTTCTGCGGTTATTTCCCGGCAGACAATCCCGAATACAGCGCCATCGTAGTCATCAGGCATCCTCGCTCCGAACTACCTTCTGGTGGTCGTCAAGCCGGAGGTGTGTTTAAAGATATAGCCGAACGCATCTGTGCCAGGGAATGGCGGATCAAGCCTACCCCCAGGCCAGACAGTTTGCCCACCATTCAGCCCCCGGTGATGTACGGCCAGGCCGCTTTGACCAAACGGGTGCTCAGGCACTTCAATATCCCTCAGTTTGAGGCTAACAAAGCGTCATCCAATTGGGTTGGCGTGAAAGCAACCGACAAACGAATCGAACTAACCTACCTGGATATGGCCGACAGGTTGGTACCAGATGTGCGCCACATGGGGGCCAGAGACGCCGTATTCTTACTGGGCAGTCGAGGCCTTCAGGTCAACCTTATCGGTAAGGGAAAGGTCGCCACCCAATCCATCTCACCTGGCTCGCTATACAACAAAGGCCAAACCATCACTCTTCACCTGGAATAATGAAACAGAACGACGCTATGAATCTAGAAACGCTGACCCGAGATCTTACTCCCATCCAACTGGTGGGCGAGCTCGATAAAACCGTGACCCAACTAACCTTCGACTCCAGATTGGCTGGTCCCGGTACATTGTTCGTGGCCCAAAAAGGAACCAAATCAGACGGGCATGCCTACCTGGAAGACGTGGCGTCTAAGGGAGCTGTGGCTGTGGTTTGCGAACAACTTCCTGCTACACTGCACCCTGAGGTGACCTACCTGCAGGTAACCAACAGTAACCGAGCCCTCGGACTGTTGGCCTGTGCCTGGTACGGACATCCCTCCTCCAAAATGACATTGGTAGGCGTGACAGGCACCAACGGCAAGACCACCATTGCCACCCTCTTATACGAACTGTACAGAAAGTTGGGGTACAAAGCCGGATTGCTATCCACGGTTTGCAATTACATCGATGCCACCCAAATTAAAGCCACCCATACAACCCCCGATGCCTTGGCCATCAACGAACTCCTGGCCGCCATGGTCGATGCGGGTTGTACCCATGCCTTTATGGAAGTGAGCTCTCACGCCATTGATCAGCAACGCATCGCCGGTTTGCATTTCGCCGGGGGGATTTTCACCAACATCACCCGCGACCACCTGGACTATCACCTTACGTTTGATAATTACCTCAAGGCAAAAAAAGCCTTTTTTGATACCCTGCCCTCCACGGCCTTTGCCCTGATCAACGCCGATGACAAAAACGGACGCATCATGGTGCAGAATTGCAAGGCTACCATCAAGGATTATTCCACCCAACGGATGGCAGATTTCAAGGCCAAGGTGCTGGAAAACCATTTTGAAGGTATGCAACTCAGCATCAATCAACGCGAGGTGGCTGTGCAGTTTATCGGACGGTTTAACGTATCCAACCTACTGGCTATCTACGGGGCAGCCTGTATGTTGGGCGAAGACCCTGAGACCATCCTGCTGGTGCTCAGTACCCTGAAGCCCGTTTCCGGACGCCTCGAATTTATGCGTTCACCCACCGGCTTCCTTGCCATTGTGGACTACGCTCATACACCCGATGCCCTTAAAAACGTATTGGTCACGCTCAATGAACTGGTTGAAGGTCAGGGGCGCATCATTACCGTAGTGGGTGCCGGTGGCAACAGGGACAAAGGCAAGCGTCCCTTGATGGCCAAAGAAGCCCTGGCTGGGAGTCAATTGGTTATCCTTACTTCCGATAATCCCAGGTTTGAAGACCCCCTGACCATCCTGGCCGATATGCAGGAAGGCGTAAGCGTGGTCGACCGCAAACGAGTGCTCAGTCAGGTTGACAGAAAGGAAGCCATCCGAACGGCCTGTTTGATGGCCACGCCTGGTGATGTCATCCTGGTGGCGGGTAAAGGCCACGAAGATTACCAGGAAATACAAGGTGTCAAACACCCCTTCGATGATAAGCAAGTAATTGCCGACGTATACGCAACCCTTTGAACCAAACGCCATGTTAGTACCCCTCTTCGAATACCTCGACAAACTGGATTTTCCCGGTGCCGGTATGTTCCAGTACATCTCCTTCCGTTCGGCCGTGGCTTTTATCCTGGCCCTCTTCATTGCAACCAGTGTGGGCAAACGCATCATCCTGGCCCTGCAGTTCAGGCAGGTAGGAGAGACCATCCGTGACTTGGATCTGGAAGGTCAAATGAGTAAGAAAGGAACCCCCACCATGGGTGGTCTCATCATCCTGCTGGCCATCATGATCCCGGCCCTGCTGATGACCAAACTCAATAATGTCTATATTCAGTTGCTACTCTTCAGTACGCTGTGCCTCTGTGGATTGGGTTTTGCCGATGACTATATCAAGGTCTTCAAGAAAAACAAGGATGGGCTTAAAGGCCGCTTCAAGATTGTCGGTCAAGTTTTGGTTGGCCTGTTGGTGGGTGTCGTCATGTACGTTTCGCCCGATGTGGTCATCCGGGAAAATGTAGAGACCTTCCGCAACGACCAGGTCGAATCGGTGCAAATCAAAAACGAATCCGTCAAATCGACCAAGACCACCATCCCCTTTATCAAAAACAACAACCTTGACTACGCCGGTCTTTTCGACGGTATGGGCAAGCATAAGCAGGCAGCTGGTTGGATTCTGTTCATTGCTGTGGTCATCTTTATCGTTGCCGCTGTTTCCAACGGCGCCAACCTTACTGATGGGCAAGATGGGCTGGCTACAGGGTCCTCGGCCATTATAGGCGTGGTGTTGGTCATCCTCGCCTATGTTTCCAGTAATACCAATTATGCTTCCTATTTGAATATCATGTATATTCCAGGCTCTCAGGAGCTGGTGGTGTTTATGGCTGGATTTATCGGTGCCACCATCGGCTTCCTCTGGTTCAACGCCTATCCGGCCCAGGTTTTCATGGGTGACACGGGTAGTCTGATGATAGGCGGTGTCATCGCTGTCGTCAGCGTTATGATACGTAAGGAATTGCTTATCCCCATTTTCTGTTGCATATTCTTTTTGGAATCCCTTTCTGTCATTGCTCAGCGCTTGTATTTCAAGTTTACGAAAAAACGGACGGGAGTGGGTATGCGGATCTTCAAGATGGCTCCCCTGCACCACCATTTTCAAAAACCTGGCAATGCCGGTATAGACGCCCTGATTCAGAAACCATTACAGCCTATTCCTGAATCGAAAATTGTTGTTCGGTTCTGGATTGTTGGCTTAATTTTGGCCGTATTGGCCATAGCTACCCTTAAAATGCGTTGATCATGAAGCGACTGGTCATCTTAGGCGCCGGAGAAAGCGGTACTGGCTCTGCCATTCTTGGAAAGAAGCTGGGTTACGATGTGTTTGTTACCGACAACGGTCCCATCAAAGAGACCTACAAGCAAGCCCTTGACGAAAGAGGCATTGCCTGGGAGGAAAACGGACATACCGAAGCCCTGGTGCTGTCGGCCGATGAAGTCATTAAGAGCCCTGGCATCCCCGATAAGGCAGCCATCATTCAAGCCTTGATGGCGAAACAAACCCCCATCATCTCTGAAATTGAGTTCGCCGGTAGGCATACCAAGGCCAAAACCATCTGTATCACAGGGAGTAATGGTAAGACAACCACGACTTTGTTAACTTACCACATTTTGAAAAGCGGTGGGCTTAACGTGGGCCTGGCCGGGAACGTGGGACACAGTTTTGCCTGGCAGGTGGCCGAAAATGAGTACGACTATTACGTGCTGGAGCTCAGCAGTTTTCAGCTTGACAATACCTATACCTTCAGGGCTGATGTCGCTGTGTTGCTCAACATTACCCCCGATCACCTTGACAGGTATCACTACAACATGCAGGAATACGTGGATGCCAAATTCCGCATTG
>JAAYBL010000075.1 GCA_012718945.1 Bacteroidales bacterium | reverse complement strand
TACAGGGTATGAAAGATGCCGTGGTTGATCTCTGGTGCCTCAGCCAGACCAAGGAAATCATCGGTAGCCACCACTCGTCTTATTCAGAAATTGCTGCGCAGTTAGGAGGTACTAAACTGACAATCCTAAGAGGAAATGCTACAACTTGATTATTTTCAAGCGTTCAACTGATTTCCCATTGCGTAATACCAGGATGTAAACACCGGCCGGAAGGATCATGTCCAACTGAAGACTGCGTTTTTCACCCGCCATCACCTCGTTTATTTTCCGGGTAAGCAGTGGCTTACCCGACAGGTCAACTACGTGCAGTTCGGCGTTGCCTGTTTCGATAAATGCCATTTCAATGATGCAATCAAGCCGGTAGGGGTTGGGCGCGGCTTTAAGGCGGTGGCTGAGGGGCTTAATTGTCTGTAGCCCGGTGGGTTGGACGTATTCGTATGCTCCCAGGTCGACGGCCAGGCCTGTGTAGTTGTTCAAGTAAATGTTTGTCGTGCTTAGACTGACTGGATCGATGCCCCGCACAGTGTTAATGCCCATGTCGATGAATATGGCATTGGATTTGAGGCGACCGAAGCCGTTGTCGGGTAGGCTGCCGTCCGCTTGACGAGGAGCCAGAAAATCCTCCTTGGATGTGCTGACAAACTCGTTATAAATGGATTTTTGATCAAAAATGGCACCGGTAGAGGTTTTGTAAGGCACGAGGGCATCTCCCTGTATCTGATTCCAGGAATTATTCAGACTGATAGATCCTTCAGCTAACGTATACAGTTGACTTTCGCCGCTGGTTTTGGCATCAAAACTGATGCAATTGCGGACATCGCTGGGATAAGCCCGCACACGAAAATTCTTAGCGCCCTGCCAGGAAACACAATTGAAAATAAACAGGCTGTCGGCATTGTTGTTTTCGTTAAAACCGGTTCCAGTTTGATAACCGTCAAAGGCAATACAATGACTCACCATATGTTTGGCAGCCCAACCGTCACCTCCTAGTTTGAAGCCGTTCCCATCGCCAGACCATGAAGTGGGAATGTCGTTTTTTTGCCCATATTCCCAGTCCAGATCCTCTTTGGTGGCCAAATCTGGATTGCCGTTGCCAAAGGTCCAGCAGGTATCCAGGTAAATGGTGTAATGAGTCATGTAAAAATCCCAGCCGTCGTCGGCGTTTTGCCAGGCACGGCAACCCGTAAAACGATTGTTGGCACCGGGCGAGAGTTTGCAGGCAAACCCGTCGGCGTTTTCATAACTGGTTCCCCAGTCGAGGTTACGGTAGGAGTCGCAGTTTTTGATCAGGTTGTTGGCCACCTTATCGGGGGCGTCGGGATCATCCTTGGCCAAGCCGATTTGTATGCCGGAATCGCCGTTGTGATGGAGAATCAGTAACTCGCATGTATTGTGACTGCCTTCTATTTTGATGCCATTATCAGGCGCCTGGCAAATTTCCAGGCCTTTGAGGTAGTAATAATCGCCGGTTATTTTAAAACCACGGGCCGTACCACGGGCCGTTGAGTTCAAATTGGTATACGTAGAAAAAATGTCGTAGAAATTCAAGACCGGCCTTTCACCCGGAAAATTGACGATGCAAATACGTTCCAATTCAGAGCCGTGTTGATCGAGCACTATGGTGGTTTTGTAACGGTAAATACCCCCACGTAGGTAAAGTGTGTCGCCAGGCACCATCAGGCTTAGTGCCTTGCTGACCGTGAAAAAGGGTGCCTCCAGGCTGCCAGCGTTGTTGTCGTTGCCACCTTTTTCGATAGGCGCACAATAATACACGCTGTGTATCGTCGATTTAAATGTAGCAGTCACGCTTTTGTTGCCGTCGATGGTGATTGAACAAATCGAATCGGAGCCGGTCAAGTCACCGCTCCAGCCCACAAATTCAGCTCCGACCGCCGAGTCGGGAACGGCCTCCAACTGCACTTCGGTTCCCTGTGGATAATAGGGCGCATCGGGTGCTTTAATCACCCGTCCTTTACCTTGAACGTTTACGCTCAGTTGAAACTCTCGCACACCCTCTTCGGCACCGACGATGGTAATTTTATCCAGGTTCGGCCCGCCGTTCGAGGTAAGAGCCGTCAACAAAAGCCGGTTGGTGCCTTTGCGAAAATTTAGTTTTACAGTGGTTTCTACCCAGGTGGTGAAAGAGCCTGAGTTGCCAAAGGCTTGACTTTCAACCTGCAGTTCGTCGTTCACCTTGAAACTCATGGAGCGGTCATCGTCTTTGCCGTTTGCCCACCTCACCAGCACCGTGGCCGATGGCATGGCTTCGGCCAGACTGAATTCCAGCAACAGGCTACTGCCGGTCTTATTGGAAAAATCCACAAAACCAGTACCTGTATAACCGGAATGTTGGGTATCTGTTTTGCCAACATAAACACCGTCCTCCGCCTGAACAACCAGGTCAGCATGGGTAGCTAGCGAGCAAAGCAGTAGCAAAAAAAGGACAGGGAGGCATTTTGTCTTCATGGCGGATTAAAGGATCATTTGTGCAAAGATATTATATTCTTGCTTTTGAAAGATCCAAGGATCCTTTAATTTCCTGATGATTAAAAAGTCAGGAGAGTGTTGCCAACCGTTTACGACGGTACAAACAATGCTCCATGTCGCAGTGCTGGCAGGCATAGTTAACCTTACGTACATGAGGACCTAATCCGATGAAGCCGCTGACCGACTTTTCGGGCAACATGAGGGAGGAGGGGGTTAGGTTGATGCCTCCAAATCCGGTTGGCAACAAGGTCCATAGCTTTTGTTGTTC
>JAAYBL010000074.1 GCA_012718945.1 Bacteroidales bacterium | reverse complement strand
TCCGTTTCTGCGATGCGCAGTTGATGTAGGCCGGCCTTGGATACGATTTCTCCCAATGTGTTTTGCACATTATCCTTGTCAAAGAGGATGTGCAACCCTTTGAACGTATCGTCGTAGGGGGTCATGGTGAAGTATTCCAGAGGCAAGGTTTTCATGCCATGTTCAGGCATGTCCTGCTGAGTCAGCACGATGGTGAGTTCTTTGGCTCTGTCGTTGCGGTAGTTGAAGAAAATGACCACATCGCCTTCTTCCAGCGTAGCCAGCGGTTTGCCATTGGCGTCCACATGGACAATGGGTTTGACAAATTCATCGGTCACGCCGGCATCATAGGATGCTTGCATAGCCTTGGACATATCAGTGTGAGCCTCACCTTTGCCGTTTACCAGCAGGTCGTAGGCTTCCCGTATGCGTTCCCAGCGTTTGTCACGGTCCATGGCGTAGTAACGTCCTATGATAGAGGCGATAGCTCCACCGTTCTTGGCCAGATGGGCGTCCAGATGTTCGATAAAGCCTTTGCCGCTGCGGGGGTCGGTGTCGCGTCCGTCCATAAAACAATGGACAAAGGAGCGATCAATACCGTAGTGGTTGGCAATTTCAATCAGTTTGAACAGATGGTCCAGTGAGCTGTGGACACCGCCGTTGGAAACCAGTCCCATGAAGTGCAGTTGCTTGCCCTTTTCCTTGGCATAGGTATAGGCTTTGATGATTTCCGGATTGTCAAGAATGCTGTTTGTCTTGCAAGCGTTGTTGATCTTGACCAAATCCTGAAAAACAATGCGTCCGGCTCCGATGTTGAGGTGTCCAACTTCGGAATTACCCATTTGCCCGTCGGGCAATCCTACGTTTTCACCTGAGGCCTGGAGTTGTGAATGGGGATACGTGGCAACAAGGTTGTCCCAGTAGGGTGTAGGCGTATTGTAAATGACATCGGCTTTATCCTTTTTGCCGATACCCCAGCCATCGAGGATGACCAGCATGGCTTTTTTTTGTGTCATAATTGAACTTTTAAGTGTGAATGTCTGTTTCTTCTTGTACCATATGTACTAGACGAGGTGCAAAGATACAAAAAGTTGATCACACGTCGTGTATGGGTCTTTTTGTGTGAAAATCAA
The DNA here is from genome assembly GCA_012718945.1 of Bacteroidales bacterium. Lineage (GTDB taxonomy): Bacteria > Bacteroidota > Bacteroidia > Bacteroidales > UBA1402 > UBA8389. The sequence goes on along the minus strand of JAAYBL010000074.1, from coordinate 4,795 downwards.
AAAAAGAAAAGATAATGCTGATTGTTTAGCCAAAAAAAGGGTGTATCTTCGCTTCCAGTTAACTATAAATAACCAACCCGGATATAAACAGACCAAACGTAAAAAACAAAAAGTATGAAAGTAAAAAACGTCTTGACTATTGGTTTATTGAGCTTTTCTCTCATTTTTAGCGGTTGCAAGTCTTTGAACAACACCACAAAGGGTGCCGCTATTGGTACAGTTGCCGGTGCTGCCGTTGGGGCAGGCGTTGGCAAATTGCTTGGTAATGTAGCAGTTGGTGCCATTGCAGGTGCTGCTGTTGGTGGTACGACCGGAGCCTTGATTGGCAAGAAAATGGACAAACAAGCCGCTGAACTTGAAGCCCAATTGGGTGAAAACGCAGCAGTAGAACGCATTGGTGAAGGTATCAAGGTTACCTTCGAATCTGGTATCCTCTTCCAGACTGGCAAAGCCATCCTGAGCGAATCTTCCAAGGACGCTTTGACGAAGTTCTCCAAGACTTTGATTGAATACCCCGATACCGATGTGATGATTTACGGTCACACCGACAGTACCGGTTCTGATGCCATCAATCAGCCGTTGTCCGAAAATAGGGCCAAGGCTGTTAAGGATTTCCTGACCTCCAAGGGCGTTGATGCCAAGCGTATTACCACACAAGGTATGGGCTCCGCTTCCCCTGTTGCCTCCAATGATACGGAAGCTGGTCGTCAACAGAACCGTCGCGTTGAAGTGGCCATCACTGCCAACGAAGAAATGTTGAAAAAAGCTCAGGCTGGCGAATTATAATTCCCAGTTGACAAAAAAATCTCAGAAGGCCGCTCCTTGATGGGGCGGCCTTACTTGTAGGTAACCATGTATTTTTTAGGCATTTTTTTGTATTAGTGCTGATTCTTTGTATCTTTGCGACCGTTATTATTGTGGTGGGGGGCTTTGGGTCCCCCTTTTTTACCGGCAAACGGACAGCGTATGCAAAAAGAAGGGCTTGTTAAGGTAGTAGAGGAGTGGATGGAAGGTACTCCGTTTTTCCTCGTTGATGTGCAAATCAGTACGGATAACGATGTGATTATCGCCTTCGAATCAAGTACCGACGATGTCGAAATCGACGATTGCGTCAGTTTAACCAGGTTTATTGAAGAGCATTTTGATCGTACGGTCGAGGATTATGCCCTCGAGGTCGGATCTGCTGGATTGGGCCAACCATTCAAGGTGCTGAAACAATTTGAAAAACACCTGGGTCAGGAAATTGAAGTATTGCCCAAGACGGGTAAAAAGGAAACCGGCATTTTGCAGGCTGCCGATGAGCAGGGCTTTACAGTGGAGTTGATCCGTAAGGTCAAGACCGAAGGCAGTAAACGGCCTGTATTAACCAAGGAGAATGTGACCTACGCACATACAGATGTGAAACACGTGGCCGCTGTTGTGCATTTTTCGTGACAATCAACAACATAACTAGATAATCACCAATGGCAAAGAAAGTAGAAACAATCAGTCTGATTGATACCTTTTCTGAATTCAAAGAGCTTAAGAATATCGACCGCCCGACTATGGTCAGCGTGCTCGAAGAATCGTTCAGGAATGTGTTGGCCAAAATGTTCGGCACCGATGAAAACTATGATGTTATCATCAACCCCGATAAAGGCGACTTTGAAATCTGGCGAAACCGCACCATCGTGGAAGACGATGCGCTGGAGGACGAAAATACGCAAATCACACTGACAGAAGCCCACAAGATAGACGAAGACTTTGAAATTGGTGAAGAAGTGACCGACGAAGTCCATTTTGCTGACTTTGGTCGCCGTGCCGTACTCAACTTGAGGCAAACCTTGGCTTCCAAGATTCTTGAATTGCAGAAAGACAGCCTGTACAACCGTTTCATTGAAAGGGTAGGACAGATTGTTAGCGCTGAAGTCTATCAAATCTGGAAGAAAGAAATCCTACTCCTTGACGATGAAGGCAATGAAATGCTGTTGCCCAAATCCGAACAAATCCCCACTGACTTTTTCCGCAAGGGTGAAAGCGTACGGGCTGTTGTCGAAAGGGTAGAAAACAAAAGCAATAACCCCAAGATCATACTATCCAGAACGTCTCCCGTCTTTTTGGAACGCCTCTTCGAATTGGAAGTGCCCGAAATTCACGAAGGCTTGATCCTGATTCGCCGTGTGGCCAGGATGCCGGGTGAACGCGCTAAAGTGGCTGTGGAGTCGTACGATGAACGCATCGACCCCGTAGGTGCATGCGTAGGTGTGAAGGGTGCTCGTATTCACGGTATTGTAAGAGAGTTGCGCAACGAAAACATTGATGTGATCAACTATACGAACAACATCAATCTCTTTATTCAGCGCTCTTTGAGCCCGGCAAAAATTTCTTCCATCCGATTGGATGAAGCCAACAAGAAGGCTGAAGTTTTCCTCAAACCCGAGGAAGTGTCCCTCGCCATTGGTAAGGGTGGTATGAATATCAAACTGGCTTGTATGTTGACCGGATACACCATTGATGTGTTCCGTGAAACAGACGACATAGAAGAAGATGATATTTACCTGGATGAATTTAAGGATGAAATTGACGAATGGGTCATTGACGCCTTGAAGCGTATCGGTTGTGATACGGCCAGGAATGTGTTGGCTATCCCGAGAGAGGAATTGATCGAGAAGGCCGACTTGGAAGAAGGTACGGTGGACGAGGTCCTGTCCATCCTGCGGTACGAATTTGAGGACTAGTACCGTTCGTCGTTTTTGACGACCCTCCGGCCTGAAGTAGTAATATTTTAACACCAGTTTATGTCCATTCGTTTAAGTAAGGTAACCAGAGATCTGAACGTCGGTATGTCCACCTTGGTGGAGTTCCTGCAAAAAAAGGGTCACGTAGTGGAAAACAATCCCAATACGAAGATCACAGAAGAAGAATATGAAATGCTGGTTACAGCATTCAGCCAGGATATGACGCTTAAGAAGCAAGCCGAACAACTGGTCCAAGAACGCTTGAACAGAGAGCGCCAAAGGGCCGCAGAGACTGCACCTAAGGCTGACGAAGAAACCGCCCCCGTTGTTGAAACGAAGGTGGAACCGCAACCTGTATCTGCACCTGTAGCTGCTCCTGTGGCTGAATCAGCCCCGGCCCCAGCACCAGTAGAAACGCCTGCGCCTACCCCCTCACCAGCATCGACCCCAACACCTGTTGCCGAACAAGAGGAGGATCGATTGGCTGATTTGAGGCCACACCTCAAACAAGTCGGTAAGATTGACATTGATGCCATCAACAAGAAGGGCAAGTCAGCACCCGCCAAGCCAGCCGCAGAGGCCCCCAAAAGCGAAGACATCAAAAAAGAAGAAAAGCCTCAGGCGCCTTCAAAAGATACGACTCCAGCTCCTTCTGTTGAGCCTGTCAGTGTGACAGTTGAGCAACCAAAAGTAAAGAAAGAACCGTCGAAGCCGGTTATCGACACCCAGGAGAAGACGGCATCTGCCCCCTTGGCTGCCAAGGAACAATCGACCGAAAAGGCTCCTGCCAAGCCTGCTGTGTCTGCTTCAAAAGCGGCCGCTGCCGTTGCTCCGGGAACTCCCGCTGCTTCCCAGCCCGCTGCGTCCAGCGAACCTGAAGTCTTTACATTAGGTGAGCGTCGACTTGAATCCAATATCAAGGTCATCAAGACCATTGACCTGGATGCTCTCAATCAATCAACGAGACCAAAAAAGAAAACGCAGGCTGAGAAGCGTAAAGAACGTGAGGACAAGGCCCAGGCCGACAAACCTAAAGTTGGCGACAAAACAGCGGCCAAACCCGAAGAAACAGCCGATCAGAAGAAAAAGAAACGCAGCCGCATCAAAGACGGTAAAGTAAAAGTTTCCGATCCCCAGGCAGGAGCCATGCACCATAGCCAGAATACGCAGGATCAGCGATCAAGGCTCAGAAAGCCCGTGCTGCGTTCGGAAATCAGCAGCGAAGATGTCTCCAAGCAAGTCAAGGAGACCTTGGCCAGACTCACATCCAAGCCTAAGAAAGGCACCAAATACAGAAAAGAGAAACGGGAGATCATGTCGCAACGCCGACAAGATGAGGCCCTTCGTGAGAGCGAAGAAAGCAGGATCATTAAGATCACCGAGTTTGTCACGGTCAACGACCTGGCCAACATGATGGATGTGCCTGTTGTGGAAGTAATTTCTGTCTGCATGACCATCGGTCAAATGGTGTCAATCAACCAACGTTTGGATGCAGAGACCATCAACTTTGTCGCCGATGAATTTGGTTTCAAGACCAACTATGTCAGTGCCGAGGTGATGGAAGCCATCAACGTGGAAGAAGACAGCGAAGACGAATTGGTACCCCGTCCACCTATTGTTACCGTGATGGGTCACGTCGACCATGGTAAAACGTCTTTGCTCGACTACATACGCAAGGCCAACGTTATTGCTGGTGAGGCTGGAGGTATTACCCAGCACATTGGTGCCTATAATGTTAAAGTGCCCGGTGGACGCAAAATAACATTCCTGGATACTCCTGGTCACGAGGCGTTTACTGCCATGCGTGCCCGTGGAGCCAGTGTCACTGATATCGCCATCATCATTGTAGCTGCCGATGACAATGTGATGCCTCAAACCATTGAGGCCATCAACCACGCTACGGCTGCCAATGTACCCATCATATTTGCCATCAACAAGGTGGACAAACCCGGTGCCAATCCTGAGAAAATCAAGGAAACACTGGCTCAGATGAACTTCCTGGTGGAAGATTGGGGTGGCAAATACCAATCGCAGGATATTTCTGCCAAACAAGGGTTGCACGTCAACGAATTGTTGGA
>JAAYBL010000073.1 GCA_012718945.1 Bacteroidales bacterium | reverse complement strand
GAGTTGTTCGACAAATTTTTCCTGACATCGCTGCGTATCGTGGCTGCCGGCTTCCTTATCTGGTACCTGTACCGTCTATGCCGCAAGCCTGAATCGCGCCTGGGGTATTGTATCACCATTGCATTGGTCATAGCGGGCGCCATAGGGAATATCATCGACTGTTTGTTTTACGGCTTGATTTTCGACCATAGCTTTGGCCAGATAGCCACCCTTTTCCCGGCAGGGGGAGGTTATGGCAGTTTCTTCTACGGCAAGGTGGTCGACATGTTCTTCTTCCCACTGATTGATACGTATTGGCCGGATTGGATGCCCTTTGTCGGAGGTGATCACTTCTTGTTCTTCAGGCCAGTATTCAACCTGGCCGACAGTGCCATCACCTGTAGCGTCATCCTGCTACTGCTTTTCTACCGCAAAGATTTGTCCGATCTGTTGGAACCCAAATCCACGAAATCTACGTCTAAGGAAACGCCGGCTGAGCCCTAATCACCATGCGTGCCTTTTTATGCCATATTACCCTGGTGCTGATGCTCGTCGGTCTTGCATCCTGTCGCCCTAAGGGAGTGCTTCCCTCCAAGGAGATGGTCGATCTGCTGTTTGACGTGCATCTGGTTGATGCCATGACTGATGAGACCTATGGAGCCGTGCCCTCCACGTGGAAAGGTAATCTGGAAACCCACCAATTCAAGGATCTTGCCTATCAACGCGTTTTAAAAAATCACGGCGTAACGGAAAGTGAATTTTACACATCTGTGGCTTACTACAGCAAAGACCTGAGAAAGTACACCCGTATTTACAGTGACGTTGACAAACGCTTCAGGGAATACATTGAAAGCATAGAAAACTGGTCTTTCCATGAACAAAGCGTTCAATCGGTCAAGGATGCCATGGCTAAAGACAGTGTACGTGTCAAAGCCTTGTTTACGCGTTGGCATATCCTGCCGGATACCCTGACCAGGGTGCATGCAAGCTACAATCCTGATTCGGTTTCTTCCTGGGCCTCCGTCGAGGTGAATCGTTGGTTTAGAGTGTCTTCCATGGATGTAGGCCGTTTCCTGGTTGTCGATACAGTCTCTCATAAAAAGCAGCTTGTACAGGTTGTGGATAGCTTGCAACAGGTAGCCGGCTCCGATTCGAGCGACCATGAAACCTGGGCAATCAAATTGCTGAATGGTGAGGTTGAACAGCCCACTACACCGCCAGTTATCGTCGAAAAGCCCTTGAAACGACGGTTTGAAGAGCCGACGCCCAGTCGACGGGTCATCGTGCGTAAGCCCAATTCCGGGAATCAATGAATCGATTGCTTGTTACTGCCTTTTGTCCTGAACCGGGTATCTGGTTGAGGATGCACGTGCTGACCCTGGATAATGACGGGCAACTGACAGCTTGTGTGCCCTATGAGGGAGAAACAGCTGGTACAAAGGTGTGTGCAGGTCTGGTCTTTTTGAAACCAACAGATAGCCCTGCCAACATGACGCCAACGCAGGCATTGACCTGGTTGAAGGAGGTATGTGGCTGGCATCCTGGTGTGTCATCGACAGAGAACCTAACGGTGTCTCTGCCATCAGTGGCCTCCTTGTGGTGCCTGGAAGGGGTAGATCCGCAAACCGGGGAATTGACGACAGACGCAAGTGTACACGCGCTTCACCCCTGAAGCCTACGCCTGAACTCGTGGCAGACAATGGCTGTTGCCACGGCCACATTGAGCGATTCAGAGCCTGTTTGGCCAGCCGGATAATCCGGAATATACAACTTGCCTTGCACCAAGTCGGCAATGGGTTTGCTGATGCCATTCCCTTCATTGCCTAGGACAACGATGCCGGCTGCCGGTAGGTCGGCTTGATGGATGGGTGTGCCTTCCAGAAAGGTGCCGAAGATCGGAAGCCCGGTGGCAGGCAGGAAGGTTTCCAGGGGCGTATACACAACGTTAACCCGGCCAATCGCTCCCATAGTAGCCTGTACCACTTTGGGATTGTAGGCGTCAACGGTATCGGGCGAACAAATCAGATAATGGATGCCAAACCAGTCGGCGATTCGCAGGATGGTTCCCAGATTGCCCGGGTCCTGAATGGTGTCCAGCGCCAGACATAATTGCCCCTGCACATCCTCGGGGCTGACCAGTGAGTTTGGTTGCTTGAAAACGGCCAAGACCTGCTGAGGATTTTTGAGTAGGCTGATGCGATCGAGGGTGGCTTGGTCGGTTTCGATTATTTCTCCCTTAATGCGTGGTTTGTAGGTCTGCAGCCAGGCGTTGGTGGCTACCAGCAACTGGCATTCCAGAAGGGGAAGCAAGTCACTGACGACTTTATGTCCTTCGGCCAAAAACTGGCCTGTTGTCTCTCTGCCCTTTTTGTTTTCCAGGGAACGGATCCATTTGACGGTAGCTTTACTGATCATGCGGAGGCTATTTGCCGACAAAACTACCAAATCTCCCCCAAGTTCCCGAAATTGAAGGTCGCTATTTCTTTACTTTTGTGGAAAAACGTACATTTGCACGATAGGATACCCCTTTTCTCATGATGCGAAAATGCCGGCTTGTTTTGCCTTTGATGCTATTGTTGGCCGCCTGCCAGCCGTTGAAGTACGTGCCGGCCGGTGAAGCGCTGTTGGACAGAGTGACGATTGTGTCAGAAAAAGGGTTGCCTGCCACCAGTGTGATTGAAAATTACCTCCACCAAGAGCCCAACGACCGTTTTTTAGGGCTGCTTCGACTTAATTTAGGCTGGTACAACCTTTCCGGCGCCGATTCTTCCCGTTATTTCAATCGCTTGTTTCGCAAATTGGGAGAACCCCCAGTGATTTACGACGAGGTGCTGACCGATAGGTCCAGACAAGCCATGCGTCGTTTTCTTATGAGTAAAGGCTATCTGAACGCCACGGTGGATACTTCTGTGTCTATCGTCAAGGGTAAAGCCAATGTGACGTACACGATTCATGGTCGTCAACCCTATCTGATTCGCTCATACAGTTTTGGTGAAGGACGCGATTCCATTCGTTCCACCATTCAGGCTTCGCTGGACAATACGCTGATTAAACCAGGTAATCCCCTGGACAGCAAAGTGCTTGACGAGGAGAGGGCCAGGGTGGTCAGGTTGTTGCAACGCAAGGGGCATTACAGCATCAACAAAGAGTCTTTTTTCTTCAGAGTAGACAGCGCCTATGGTGATCATACCGCTGATGTACGTCTGGGTTTGAGGCCCTGGCAGGTGATTGATTCCATACAGACTGGTCAAGGACAGCCCATGGACCCCACGTCCATGCATCCCCTTTATGCTGTCGACCGGATTTATTTTATGATGGATGTGCCCATGTCAAGTTACATTCGATTGAGTGAACAACAGGGCGGGGGACAGAACGCAGCACCGTTTGATGTGGCCGACTATGACACCCTGCAGATGGGGCCCTACCACATCGTTTACAGGGGCAGACCCTTTGTTGATCCCGAGGTGTTGATCGATAATTGCCGCATCCTTCCAGGTCAACCCTATGACATCCAGGAAGAAGAGCGGACCTATTCCAGGATGAATGCCCTGCAGTTGATCAAATACACCAATATCCGTTTCAGGGAAAACGGCAGAACCAGCGGAAGAGAGCGAGGAATGGATGCCTTTGTTGTGGTCACACCCAACAAAAAACAACGTTTTACGGCCGACATTGAAGGTACCAATACTGCTGGTGACCTGGGTGTGGCCGGAAGCCTTTCTTTTTCCAACCGCAATCTTTTTCATGGGGCTGAAATGCTTCAGGCGAACTTCAGGGGTGCTTACGAGGCCCTTTCTGCCAATTTTTCCAACGACTATACTGAATTGGGCGGTGAGTTGTCACTGGAACTGCCCGACTTCAGGATGCCCTTTCTGAGTGCCGATTTCAAACGTAGGGTCGATGCCAACACAGAGTTTGCCCTTTCGTACCAAAACATGTCCAGGCCAGAGTTTTTGAGAACCATCGCTTCGGCCAGCGTGCGGTACAACTGGTCCAAGGGTATGTTGCGCCAAACCCTGGATTTGATTGACTTGAGCTACGTATACATGCCCAGGGTCGATTCGACGTTCAAAGCCAGGTATTTGACGGGTAGTTCGTATTTGAGGTATTCCTACGAAGATCATTTCATTCTGCGAAGTGGTTACAGTTTTTCCTACTCCAGTGCAGCCCCCAGCGAGACAAAACGAACCTATTATACCGTCAGAGGCAGTCTGGAGTCGGCCGGTAATGTTTTGTATGCCAGTTATTCACTGCTCAAAGCTCCCAAAGACGGGGATTCCTACACCATTGGCAACATCAATTTTGCCCAATACCTGAAGGGTGAGTTTGAATACGCCAGGAGTGTGGTGGTTAATTCTAGAAACCGATTAGCCTACCGTGCTGGATTGGGCGTTGCCTGTCCCTATGGCAACAG
>JAAYBL010000072.1 GCA_012718945.1 Bacteroidales bacterium | reverse complement strand
TCCAATACTGGCTTGTGCAATGTTGGGGTTTCCTCCTCTTTTTCACACGAGGTGAACAGAAAGGCAAACAATCCCATAAACAGAAAGAGGGTTTTGTACATTGTTTTCATGATAAAGTTGTTAGGTTAATAATACAGGTAAATGGTTTATTGGGCTTCACCCCAACCGGTATTCTGTTTGAGGACACCGTTGGAGAGTGTGATTTGTTTATTGGGGATAGGGGCCAGGCCCTTGCAGTTGATCAGGTTGGCTCCGTCAATGACCTTGTACGTGCCAGGATCACCACCGCCCTTGATTACCTTGAGGGTATTGGCCGGGATGGTCACCGCATTGGCGGCGTATTGCAAGGTGTGGTCATAGCGCAGCATGTCCCAGTAACGTAGGCCTTCGAACGCCAGTTCGTAAGTGCGTTCCTTGCGCAGGTTGTCTACGCTGTAAGCCACGGCAGGCAGACCAACACGGTCGCGTACCTCGTTAAGGTATGTAGCATCCTCGGTCAATTCAGCCAACATCAACAGGACGTCGGCGTAACGGATGACGACGTAATCCTGGTATTGGTTGATTTGGAAATCAAGGCTTTGAGCTACGTAGATGTGATCAGTACCGTTGCCCAGGCAGGTGTATTTCTTGGTGAAGAAACCCGTATATTCATCCTGGGTATGGCCTGAAGTCATGGTGATGCCCTCTTTAACGCAGTCAATGACGGACCAATTCAACCGTGGATCTGTTGGCTCAGCCGTTTTCCAGGCATCCACAAAGAGGGGATTCACTGTTGCGCCGCCCCAGGCTCCATCTCCATATACCGTGGTGCCAAACGATTGAATCTGACCGTTGCGCAATCCCAGCATTTTCATGGCGATGAAACCGTCGATGGTCGATGGGCTCCATTTACCGTTGGAATTGAATTTGATGGCCCAAACGGTTTCCTTGTTGCCCTCACCTGCGTAGGTTGTCTTAAGGCCGAGGGGGTCTTCAGATGGGTCACGCACGGTGGAGGTGGACGGCCAGAGGTCGCTGTAGGGCTTAACCAGGCCGTGACCGCTGGTGTAAACCGTCAACAGAGAGTCTTTGACAGCTTCCTTGGTGGTGCCGTTGGGCAAGCTGGTTTTGTTGTAATACCCGGCGTAGTACAGGTAAACCCTGGCTAGCATGGCTTTGGCAGCATAAACGGTGACGTGACCATCGTTGACACCAGCCCAGCCTTCGGTCCAGGTTTCACCGGCCAAATGAGCGTATTTTGACGCAAACAGTAGGTCCTCGGAAATTAAGGCATACACATCATCGGGATCGCTTTGGGGAATGTTGGATTCCGATACGCTCAAGGGGCTTGTAACCAAGGGAATGTTTTCCCAGAGGCGGACCATTTCAAAATAGATGAACGCCCTGATGAAGCGGCATTCAGCTTCCACTTGTTCTCTGTTTCTCTCTGTTTTCCAGTTGATCTGATCAAGTTTGGATAACAGCATGTTGCACCGATAGATGGCCTTGTAGTAGAGTATCCAGTTGGGATTGTAAATATTCACATCGGTGGGCGACAGACTTTGGTCAAACTCATCGACCATGCGGTAGCCAAAACCATCGGTGACGCCTGTGCCACCGAAACACTCGTCGGCCATGACCAGGGAGGAAACAGGAACAGCCATGCCGTCGGCCCAAATGGTTTGCAAACCATCGTAGCAGCCCACCAGGGCCATGGCAGCGTCTTTTTCTGTTTTATAAAAGGTGGATTCCACCAAAGAGGTCATGGGGTCGCTGTCCAGAAAGTCGCTGCAACCAGCCAGGAGACCGGTGCTGAAAGCAGCTAACAGGAGGTAGGTATATCGTTTCATGTTGTTGATCGATTTAAGGTTAGAACGTGATGTTGACACCGGCCAGCAAGGTCCGCGGACGGGGGTAGTAGCCCAGGTCAATGCCTGAATTTGAACTGTCGGTACCATAACCGATTTCTGGATCCATGCCATTGTAGGCCGAGAGGATAAAGGCATTCTGAACAGCTACATAGAAGCGTAACTGACTCAGATATTTCCATTTGACCACATCCTTGGCGAAGTCGTAACCCACCTGTATGTTGCTGATACGCAGGAAGTCGCCTTTCTTGACGAACAGGTCGGATATGCGGTAGTTGTAATTGCCTTCTGTCAAACGGGGCAGGGTGTTGGAGGTACCCTTGCCGTGCCAGCGCCCCAGAATGTCCGTGGAGAAGTTGGCGTATTTGCTGCTATAATCCCTGTATGACTGGAAAATTTCATTGCCGGCCATGCCATTGGCCATGATGGAGAAATCAATGTTTTTCCAGCTGCATCCGAAGGATAAACCAAACGTAAAGTCTGGGTGCGGACTACCTATCATGGTTTTATCAGCTTCCTCAATCTTGCCGTTCTTGTCCCTGTCAACAAACTTTACATCACCGGGAGCGATGTTGCGGCCCTGTAGGGTATTGGTGGCGTTGCCGCCTAATGCTGCCACGTAGGATGCAACCTCAGCGTTGTCCTGCAGGATGCCATCCGTTTGCCATCCCCAGAAGTAACCGATGGGGTAGCCTTCCTGGGCTTTGCGGTAGATGGCTTCTGCGTTGTTGTAAGCTTCATTGCTTTCCCCGTGGATGATACCGTCCTGGGTGGGGATGTTGCCGACGGTGTTCTTGTTGTAGGAACCGTTGATGGCTGCGTTGTAGGTGAAATCACCGATGCGGTCGTTCCAGGAAAGAGCTAGTTCGATACCCTTGTTGGTGACATCACCACCATTGATGAAGGGGGCGTCTGCACCTGTGGTAGCCAGTACCGGTGCTTTGATCAGCCAGTCTTTGGTTACCTTGCTGTACAGGTCCAGGTTGACGCCCAGGCGTGAACGCAATAGGCGGGCATCAAAACCGATGTTCGTCTGTTCAGAGGTTTCCCACTTCAGTTCCTCGTTGGCCAATTGGTTGGGGAACGCACCCACCTGGTTGATCTTGGAACCCGGCGCAATCAGGCTACCCTGGGGTACGCCAGCGCCGTAGTAATAATAGGTGTTGCTTGTCTGTACAGTGGCCAGGTATTGCCAGGCACTGATGTTTTGATTGCCCACCTGACCCCAGGATGCCCTAACTTTGAGGAAGTCCAGCCAGGTGAGGTCTTCCATAAAGGCCTCGTTGGTCATGACCCAACCAGCCGAGAAGGAGGGGAAGTAACCCCAGCGGTGCCCTTTCGCAAAGTGTGAAGACCCATCGGCCCTCAAGGTAAGGTTGAGCAAGTAGGTTTCCTTGTAGTTGTAATTCAAACGGCCAAAGTAGGACATCATCATTGATTCGTCACTGGGACCACCCTGGAAGTCCCAGAGGTTGGTGGCCGATACGTTGGTGGCGTTGTTGATCCAGGCGTGGTCGTAGTCTGCGATGATTAGGTCGGCGTTTCTGGTATACATCCATTCGCCCTGGTATTCACGCAAGGAGGTACCAACCAATGCAGAGAAGGCGTGATCACCCAACGTCATGGCATAACTGGCTGTATTCTCCCAGCTCCAGGTGCGTCCCTTGCTCAGGTTTTGGGTAGCGTAGTCGTTGTTGTTGTACGTATAGGCGCTCAGTTTGTAAACAGGCATGAAGGCACGACTGCTGTTGGCGTAGGTTTCCAGACCAAAAACGGTTTTTAACGTCAGGCCTTTGATGGGTTTCAGTTCGGCGTACACATCACCCAACAAACGGATGTTGTTGCCGTGGCTTTCGCCCATGTGCATGGTAGCGTATGGGTTGGCTTCACCTTCGGCCCAGGGTACCCACAGGGCTCCGTTGTAATAGGAGGAATTGGGTGAATTGTTCAGATACTCACCGTTGTCATCAAACATGGGCAGGAAAGGACTGGTGCCCAGAGAAGCCCTGATGGGACTACCGCTGTAGATGCCTCCCTCATTGATGCCCGTGTTGTTGCTGTTCATAAAGGTGAGGTGTTCGCCCACTTTCAACAAACCATCCATCATGGAATATTCGTTGTTGACTTTAAAGGTCATTCGCTGGTAGTTGGATACATCATGGCCGCCGATGATACCGTCCTGGCCAGTCAAACCCAGGGACATGGCATACAAATGGTTGTCAGAGCCACCATTGAATCCCAGCGAATAGTTGTAGGTCGGTGCGTTGTCCACGACAATGGCGTCAAGCCAGTTGGTGTTGCCATACTTGGCCAGGAACGTGGTTTTATCGCTGTACAAGCGGGGTTTTCCCGAGTTGACGGCTTGCTCGTTCATCATGGTGGCGTATTGGCCAGCGTCCAGTAGCTCCAACCGTTTGTTGGCCAGGTTCTGGATGCCATAATAAGCGTCAAAAGTGACTTGGCCTTTGCCTTTTGTGCCTGATTTTGTAGTGATGAGCACCACCCCGTTGGAAGCCTGGGCACCGTAAATGGCAGCCGAAGCGGCGTCTTTCAAAACGTCGATGGTGGCAATGTCGTTGTTGTTCAGGTAAGAAATATCACCGGTCTGCACGCCGTCCACTACGTAGATGGGATTGCCTCCGTAAATGGAACCCAAACCGCGGATGGTCACATTAACCCCTTTGCCTGGTTGGCCTGATGTGGAGGTGATTTGAACACCGGGGGTAGAGCCCTGGAGGGCGTGCAGGGGATTGGAGGTGTTTTGGCGTAGCAGGTCGTCGCCCTTCACCTGTACAGTGGCACCTGTGTTCAATTTTTTCTTGATGGTGCCGTAACCGATGACGACAACTTCGTCCAGGGTTTTGTCACTTTCTTCAAGTACCACTTGCATGGAGGTTTCGGTGACGGTCACTTCTTTAGCCTTGTGACCAATGTAGGAAAAAATCAAGGTCTGTCCCATCGCTGTTTGGATCGAGAATGCTCCGTTCAGATCAGTGACAGTACCCACGTTGGCTGTTTTCACCCTGACAGTGACACCGACCAAGGGTGCTCTGTCGGCTTCGGAAATAACAGTACCCGATACAGTCATGGCATTGGTTTGAGCCACCGTTGGCAGCGTCCAACCGATCATGATCAGTATCAGAACGGTCAGCGAGCAGCGGTACAAAAACCAGTTGCGGCGAGTTTTAAAGTGTGTGTTGTTCATGTTGTAGTAAGGTATAAAGGTTAACGTTTCTAACGTAGGGGTATCTCAATAGGTTCCCCTTTGTAACGAATGGAGACGGATTTTTCAGGCATGTCATCCAATCCAAGGCCTTTGTCCTGGGTTACCAGCATAATGGTGAAATCACGTTCGGAAGGAGCCCCAGGATAGGCACCCTTGAGCTTGTCCAGACTGAGTGTGCCTGTTGCTTCGTTCCAATGGATGTCCAGCAGTGTATAGGCTCCCTTCTCGTAACCGTAGCTGGTACCGTCGTCTTCGTACAAACTAAGATGACCGTCCTGACCGGCATAGACATAGAGGGTCAGGTTGTGTTGGGCCTGCTTCGTGTGCTCGATCACGGCACCGACAGGCAGGATGCTACCAGACTTGACGTACACAGGCATCCTGTTGGCAGGAGCGTCTACTGTCAAGAGCTGGCCTCCCTGCGTGCAAGCGCCGGTGTAGAGGTCATACCAATCACAGCCCTTCGGAAAATAGACACTGCGTTGACGCGCTTTGTATGTATAGACGGGACAAACCATCAAGGAAGGGCCGAAAGCGTATTGGTCACTAAGGTTCAATACCTGAGAATCATTGCTGAAGTCCATCATCAGGGGACGCATGATGGTGTAGTCATCCAGGTAACAACGGCCGGCCAATGTATAGATGTAGGGCATCAGGCGGTAACGCAACCTGTTGTAGTACAACATGGATTCGTAAACAGGATGCCCCTTGGGAGCAATGTGCCAGGGTTCGCGATAGGGGTACTGACCATGCGACCTGAACAAAGGGGCAAACGCCCCGAACTGGTGCCAACGAAGGTTGAGTTCCCGCCATTCGTTCAGGTCCTCGGAACCTTCCTTAGCCTTTTCATAGCGCCTTTCTACACAAAACCCACCGTTGTCCATGGTCCAATAGGGATTGCCGGACATTGAAAAGTTCATGCCTGCTGTGATCTGAGCTTTCATGTCTTCCCAACGGGTGCCGATGTCCCCACTCCAAATGACAGCGGCATACCGTTGAGAGCCTGCGTAACCCGAACGGGTCAGCAGAAAAACACGTTTGTCAGGATCGACGCCCCTTTGGCCTTCATAAATGCCCTGTGCGTTGACCAAACCGTAGGCGTTGAAATATTGCGTGGATGAACCCAGGGCTGTGGGATTCATCAGCTTTTTCCGATAGTCCATGCTGCGGTTCGACTGAATGTCTGGTTCTGAGGCATCCATCCACCAGGCATCTATGCCGAGTGAATAGAGCGATTCTTCCATTTGTTTCCAGTAAAGCGCCCTGGCACCAGGGCTGAAGGCATCGTAAAAAGAACCGATATAGCCTTTGCCTATCCAGTCTCTGATGCTGTCTTTGATGGCCTGTTGATAGATCCACCCTTTGGCGTCCAATGCCTTGTAATGCTCGGTGTTCAGGTAAAATTTGGGCCACACGGATATCATGATCTGTGCGTTGGCCTGGTGGACTGCGTCGACCATGCCTTTGGGGTCTGGATAACGATCCGGATCAAAGGCGTGGCTACCCCAGGCGTCTTCTTTCCAATACGACCAGTCCTGGACAATGTTGTCAATAGGAATGTGCTCTTCCCTGAATGTACGAAGGGTACTGAGCAATTCCTCCTGCGTTTTGTAGCGCTCACGGCTTTGCCAAAAGCCCATGGACCACTTGGGCATCACCTGGGCTTTACCGGTAAGGGATCTGTATCCACTGATGACTTGGTCGGCCGATTCGCCGGCTACAAAGTAGTAATCCATTTGGCGGCCCAATTCAGACCAGAACGATAACTGACCTTGCTCTGCTTCAGACAAAGGACTCAGTGCTTTCAGACTCAGGTAGGAAATGCCACCGTCGGGCATCCATTCAATCTTTATTTTGTGCCGTTTATCCGTTGACATCCACGCGGAGAAGGTATAATGGTTGGGGTTCCACGCTGTCCGCCAACGTTCAGCAACCACCAATTTTTCGTCCAACCACACCTTAGTATAACCAGCGTAATATAAATCGAATGACCAATGGCCTGTTTCTGACGGTTGAAGATAACCTTCCCAGGTAATGGCTGCATTGTTGAAAGGAAAGTTCTTGGGGAAGTTATCGACGGTTTCCACATTTTCATAGTCGATGGTGGTTTCCTTACGTTCCACAAAGACGTTGTTCGGATCTTTGTTGACCATATATGTAGCCGTCAATCCACCTGGGTGACCATTTTTGTCGAACAAGGCAAATTGATCCAGGTTTTCGTAAGGGCGGGGATCTCCGAAGCGGGTCAGGGAATAATTGTCCCAGAGGATGCCATAATGCTTGTTGGAAACGACGAACGGTACGGAAACCTTGGTGTTGTATTGGTATATACTCTCGCTCTTACCTTTGTAATTAAAGACGTCAGATTGGTGTTGTCCAAGACCGTAGAAAGCTTCATCGGCAGGCGAATCGAAGACCTGTCTGAACGAATACCCCTCATCACCATCCACGGACAGGACATTGAAGGTTTTTCCCCCACCTTCTGTTTCACGCAACAGGCAGTTCCCTGCTATGTCAGTAAAGGTCACTGCGCCGGTTTGGGTAGAAACCAGGACTCTCAGCGCATTGGTTTCCAGTATAATAGTGTCTCCCGATTCCCTGACTTTCCAGTCCACTTTTTGTGGCTTGCCATAAGCACACATCATACCTGGTTGCAGGTCTACCCGTTTATCAGGGGTTGCGATGACCCGGATAATACGGTCGTTAATTACCTGTAATTGCATGGTTTTCAGGTCTTCCTTTTGGTTTTGCCTGAAGTTGATGCGGATGCCGTTGGACGATTGATGGTAGTGAGTGCCACTGCATCCGCTTAACAGGAAGAGGCAAAACAGAAAGATGGCTGGTAGAGACTTAAGGTATTTCATGATCAATTTGCAAAGTTTTTCACCTAACCAAATATACGCTATTAATACGACCCGGAGAGGTGTTAATGTTTTCATGTAGGTTGGCTAATGATAACTAAGGGGGGTGTAATGTATGCCAGATGGGGGTGATTTGTTAACAGCGCTTTATCACACCGTTTAAGGTCAATATATTTTTATACTTTTGAGGTAGAAAAACACAGCGCCTTACCGGATGAGACAGTTCCTGATCCTCCTAGGCTGTTTGCTGGCCGGTTACGTCCAGGCTGACAGCTTAAATTTTGCCCGCATAGACAACACTGACGGTCTGTCCAACAACCAGGTGGAATGCATCTTCAAAGACAGCAGGGGCTTTATCTGGTTTGGTACCAACTACGGCTTGAATCGTTACGACGGCTATCGGATGGAAACCTTTGTCTCTCAGAAGAACGATACCAATAGTTTACTTTACAACGCTGTTCCCGATATTCTGGAAGATTACAAAGGCAACCTGTGGTTAGGAGGTAATCCCTTTTATTATGTATTTGATGTACGGGCCGAAAGGTTTCATCAGGATATTACCAACATCATGGCCGAAATGGGCTTTGATTTTATACCCACCCTGGTGGACATTGACAAGCATGGTGATTACTATTTCTACAACCCGGAAGATGGTATCCACTCCTATAAGGTAAAGGACGGTCGCCGTTTGCACTACAAGCAATCTGCTGACCTCAATAACCTGAGTCCGGGTACCATCAGTCATTTCAAAGCGGTAGACGGTTTTATTTGGGTGCTGTTCGAATCCGGTTTGCTGGAACGTTTCAACGAAAAAACGGGGACGGTCGATTTCAGAAACCACTACCTGAAGGATCATTACGAAGCTTCCATCATTGTTAAACATCTTTTTATTGACAAACAAGGATGTCCCTGGGTGTATCCAGGCATAAAGGACGATGGTGTTTTGCAGTACGATTTCGATCGCGCCGGTTGGGTCTGCTTCGGCACCCGGCAAGAGAGCTTGCCCGACATACCTTTCCACCCACTGTCTTCCAGCTTTGTGCGGGAAGTAGCACAGGATCAGACTGGTAGGATATGGATAGCCACCGATCACGGCGGTATAACATTGTACGACAAAGCCAACGAACAGACTACCGTGTTGCGGCATGATCCTGTAAATCCCCATTCTGTCAGCCAGAATTCTGTCATCAGCCTGTTTTGCGACGATGATGGCATCATGTGGGCCGGTACGTTCAAAAATGGCGTCAGCTACTACCACCCCGGCATGCTGAAGTTCAACAAGTCGCCGCTGTTTTTCTTTCAACACCCGGATTTGGAGACCAAGGATTGCAATAGTTTGCTGGAAGACAGGCAGGGCAACCTATGGATAGGCACCAATGGTAACGGAC
Organism: Bacteroidales bacterium; assembly: GCA_012718945.1. Lineage (GTDB taxonomy): Bacteria > Bacteroidota > Bacteroidia > Bacteroidales > UBA1402 > UBA8389. The sequence continues at coordinate 22,386 of JAAYBL010000072.1, read as the reverse complement.
TGTTGAAACAGGACAAACAGACAGGACGCTTCAGCCTGTACCGCCACCACAAGAACGACCCCGCCAGCCTCTCCTCGGATATTGTCATTTCCCTGCTGGAAGACAAAAAGGGCCGTCTCTGGGCCGGCACCTTTATGGGTGGTCTCAACCGGATGGATGGTCAACGCTTTACGAGTTTTCAATCCAATCCTGCCAACCCCAATAGCCTTTCGAACAACAGTATTTACAGCCTTGTTCAAGACCCCGATGGTGCTATCTGGATAGCCACGTTGGGAGGCGGTATCGATCGGTTGGATCCTGAGAAACAGCAATTTCTCCGGCACGACATCGGCAACATGCCTGAAATGAGTTCCAATTATGTTCTGTCGATGTCGGTCAAAGCCTTTCCACACGTTCTCCTCAGCACCTCACAGGGATTGAACCTGCTCAATACCAAAACCAATACCATTACCGCTTTCTTCAAAGATCAGCAGCTCATCGATCAATTGTCTGACATCATCATGATTTACAGTTTGATGGACAGTCAAGGCAACGTCTGGATGGGCACCGAGAGCGGTATCAATCTCTACCTGGCCGACTTAAAGACCATGATGCACTTGACCAAGGCTGATGGTATGCCCAGCAATCAGGTGGTATCGCTGGTGGAAGACAACAGGGGAAACATCTGGGCCGGAACCCGTAATGGTTTGGCCTGCATCACGATGACCCGTGACACAAAATCCGGTCAACCCACTTTTTCCATCGTGTCGTTCGATGAAAAGGACGGTTTGGTCAGTACCATTTTCAATCAAAACGCTGTGTACAAGAACAAGGAGGGGTGGTTGTATTTTGGATGCACAAAGGGCTATACCTGTTTTGATCCTGACAGAATTCGTTTCAATGCGACCGCCCCCAGACCCGGTTTCACGGCCCTGTACGTTGGTAACGAACGGGTAGAGCCTGGCCAGCTATGGCATGGGCGCATCCTGCTTGAACACACGTTGCCCTTTGTTGACAAGGTGGAACTGAAACACAACGAGAACAACGTGACCGTGTTATTCTCAGCTTTCAGTTTTATCCATCCGGAAAAAAACCGCTACCGTTACCGCCTGATCGGATTGTCGGAGGAGTGGCAGGAAACCAGAAACGGTGATGCCTTTGTCACCCTGAACAACTTGAGCAGAGGTACGTATACTCTGGAAGTGATGGCCAGCAACAACGACAACGTCTGGGCCGCAAACCCTATTCAACTCAAGTTGGTGGTCAAACCTCCCTTCTGGCTGACCTGGTGGGCAGTCACCTTCTACATTATGCTGGGAGCACTGTTGGCTGGTTACACCATTCATTACATGCTGCGCAAGCAACGCCGTGAATTTGAACAGGTCAGACGCATCAGTGAGGCCAGACAGCAACACGAAATGGATGAAATGAAGTTCCGTTTCTTCACCAACATCAGTCATGAATTCAGAACGCCACTTACCCTTATCCTCAATCCAGTGGAAAAATTACTATTGGATGAGCGCGATGAAGCAGAAAGAACTCTGCTGAACATCATACAACGCAACGCCAATGCCCTGCTCAACCTGGTCAACCAGCTCCTCGATTTCAGAAAACTTGATGCCAAACGCGATCAACTTAATACCTCGGTGGGCGACATAGTCTCCTTTATCAAAGACTGTTGCTATGCCTTCACTGATTTGGCTACCAGTAAAAGCGTGAACTTTGCTTTCACTACATCGATATCCGAATTGCGCATGGATTTCGACCAGGAAAAGATCAGCAAGGTTATGACCAACCTGCTTTCAAACGCCTTCAAGTACACACCCGACAAGGGGCGGATAGAGGTGGCGCTTGATGTGCATTACCCGTTGAATAGTGAAGACAAAACACTGAGCATCCGCGTGACGGATACAGGGGTGGGGATACCTGAACGTGATCTGAGTCATATTTTTGAACGTTTTTACCGTGTTGATAATCAGGATAATACCCATCAAACAGGCACAGGCGTAGGTTTGCATATTGTCAGTGAGTATGTAAAGATGCACCATGGAGAGGTTGTGGTGGAAAGCAAGGAAGGTCAAGGCTCTGTATTCACCATCTGGTTGCCGGTGAAGTATCAGGTGCAACAGGAAATTATCGCCATCAATGGTGAAGAAACGCCCGAAAATCAAGTACCCCCAGAGGAGGCCGGTCTTAAAGACGATCACCTCAATAAACTCCCACTCATGTTGGTGGTGGACGATAACGACGATTTCAGGGAGTTTATGGCCAGTCTGTTCAGCAACACCTACAGGGTGCTTAAAGCGCAGGACGGTGACAGAGCGTATAAAATAATCCTTGACAAGATGCCCGACCTGATTATTTGCGACGTTATGATGCCCAATATGGATGGCTTCGAACTCTGCCGGTTGGTCAAACAGGATGTCCGCATCTCACACATTCCCATCATCCTGCTCACGGCCAAAGCTGGTCAGGACAACGCATACAAAGGTATTGAAGCCGGTGCTGAGGACTACATCGCCAAACCGTTCAATATGGATATGCTCACCCTCAAGGTAGCCCGCATCATGGAGCGCCAGCGTCACATCAGGGAACATTTCAGGAAAAAGGTTGACGTGGTACCTGGAGAGGTGGAAATCACCACGCTGGATGAAAAGTTCGTCAAAAAAGCGGTTGGACTGGTGGAAGCCAACCTCTCGAATCCAGGTTTCCTGGTAGAAGACCTTTGCCGTGAAATGGGCATGAGTCGGGTCTATTTTTACAAAAAGATCCTCTCTCTCACAGATAAAACCCCATCCGAGTTTATTCGCTTTATCCGACTCCGGCGAGCTGCCGACTTGTTGGAGAAAAGCCAGCTCTTTGTCAACGAAGTGGCTTTCCAGGTGGGCTTCAACGATCCTAAGTATTTCCGTAAGTATTTTAAAGACGAGTTCGGACTCAGTCCCAATGAATACAAGAAAAAGTTCATGGTATGAATGCCTGCCTGAACATAGATCTTCCTTATTGATAATAAGAACATTATAATAATTTAGTCAGTATGAGAGCCTTAAAAGAAATTTCCAGCCTTGTGTTGCTTGTTTGCTGTGGTCTAACCTGCCATCTTTCCGCTCAGAATCAAAGCCCTTGTTGCAAATCCATCGAAAAATCAGCCTGTGTTCAGGCATTACCCGTTTACGCTGATGTGAACCAACCCATCGAAGCAAGGGTGGAAGATGCACTGGCCAGGATGACACTGGAAGAAAAAGTGGCCCTTTGCCATGCACAGTCCAAGTTTAGCTCGACCGGCGTGCCCAGACTGGGAATACCTGAGGTCTGGCACAGCGACGGCCCACATGGCGTAAGGGAGGAAATTGAATGGGATTCCTGGAGCCCAGCCGGTTGGACCAACGATTCCATCACGGCGTTCCCGGCGTTGACTTGCCTGGCCGCCACGTTCAACCCTCGCTTGTCTATGGCATATGGCATTTCTGTCGGAGAGGAAGCCAGATACCGCAAAAAAAACGTGCTGCTAGGCCCCGGTGTCAATATTTACCGCACCCCCTTCAACGGGCGCAACTTTGAATACCTGGGTGAAGACCCTTTCCTGGCCTCCAGGATGGTGGTGCCTTACATTAAAGGGGTTCAAAGCAATGGGGTGGCTACGTGCGTCAAACACTTCGCCCTCAACAATCAGGAAGAAGACAGGATGCACATCGATGTGGAAGTCAGTGACAGAGCATTGCACGAAATCTACTTGCCCGCTTTCAAGGCTGCCGTTCAGCAAGGTGGAGCTTGGTCTATTATGGGATCGTACAATAAATACAAGGGACAACATGGTTGCCACAATGAGTGGTTGCTCAAACGCATCCTCAAAGAAGAGTGGGGGTTCGATGGAGCCGTCGTTTCCGATTGGGGAGGCACGCACGACACCAAAGAAGCCGCACTCAATGGCCTTGATATCGAAATGGGTACCTATACCAATGGACTCAGTACGGGCAGGGCTTTTGCTTACGACGATTACTACCTGGCCAACCCTTTTCTGCAGCTGCTGAAATCGGGTGAGATACCTGTCTCGGTCGTGGACGACAAGGCTAGACGCGTGTTACGCCTTATTTTTCGGACCTCCTTGGCACCCAATCGACCTTTAGGCCGCACCGTGTGTGAAGATCACAGCCGGGTAGCAAGGCAGATTGCCACCGAAGGCATGGTTTTGTTGAAAAACGATCAGTCGATTTTACCGTTGTCTGTCAAAGCGGGCCAACGCATCGCTGTCATCGGCGAGAACGCCGTGCGCAGCCTTACCAAAGGCGGTGGATCTTCCGAACTCAAGCCCAAGTATGAAGTGGCTCCCCTGGTAGCCATGAAGGCCGCTTTTGGAGCAAAAAACATCCTTTTCAGTTATGGTTATTCTTCCGGACGTCCTCTCTATGACAAGGTAGAGAAGGCACCCTACGATGCCGACTCCCTCTTGCAGGCCGCCGTTAAGACCGCCAGTCAGGCCGACGTCATCGTTTTGGTTGGCGGCTTGAACAAAAACAATTCACAGGATTGTGAAGGTGGTGACCGCACTGAATTTGGACTACCCTTTGGTCAGGAAGCACTGATTCCCGCCTTGGCTGCCCTCAATAAACCACTGGTGGTGGTGCTGATGAGTGGCAATGCTGTGGCCATGCCTTGGTTGAAAGACGCCGGCGCTGTGTTGCAAGCCTGGTATACCGGTTCAGAAGCCGGTAATGCCCTTGTCGACATCCTGACCGGTGCCGTAAATCCCTCGGGCAAGTTGCCGTTCACCTTCCCCAAACGCCTGGAAGACAACGCGGCTCACTCATTTGGTGCCCTGTCGTACCCTGGTGACAATGTCAAACAACAGTACATGGAAGACATCCTGGTCGGTTACCGTTGGCACGACACCAAACGCATCGCTCCTCAATTTCCGTTTGGTTTCGGCTTGTCGTACACCTCCTTCGAACTGGGACAGGTAACAGCATCAGCTCCTTCTTACCAAGCCGAAGATGTTATCCGTCTCACCCTGACACTGAGCAACACCGGCCAACGCGACGGGGCTGAGGTTGTCCAGGTCTATGCCTCTCAGCGCAAACCCTCCGTGTCCAGACCGGTCAAGGAATTGAAGGCCTTTCAAAAGGTTTTCCTCAAAGCCGGTGAACGCAAAACGGTCACGTTAGACCTCAAGGCCTCTGATCTGGCGTTCTACGATGAGGCTGCCAAGGCATGGAAATTGGAAAACGACACCTACACATTGCAGGTGGGAACGTCTTCAAACCCATCAAAAAACAAGGTGGATGTAACGATCAACGCAGCGTCAAAGTGACGCCCTTGCTTTCGTTGTGAAAACGGTCGACAGCTGTGACCACGCACAGGTCAGGCATGTTGCCGTTTTCAAAACGGAAAGCCCTTTCCTTGACAATGCCCAGGATGCGGGACGCTTTCTCCAGGTTGATGGTCTCTCCACGTTTGAAGCCGTACACTACATAGTAGGCGGCCTTATCGTCGTTGGTGAGGGCCTCTGGTTCCAGCCAGTTCAAGGTGTTTCGACCAGCCGTCGTGGTCAGGTGCAGGTTTCTGACCGACTGTGGCGGTACCATGTCGTAGCGGTTGTCGGCAGGGGGTAAGGCGGGGTAACGGAAATAGTTGGTGCGTAAGCTGTCAACAATACCACCGGCGTTGTTTTCCAACTCGTAGGCCGGCCAGAAACAATGACCGGTTACGGCCCTTTCACGAGCGGCCAACTGCATCTTGAGCCAGAGCTGTCCGTGTTTGAGGCTGTCCGGTTTGACAGTACGCAACACATCCTGGCCAATGTAGAGGGATACTTGTCCCTTGTTGCCGGCCCACCAGTACAGCAGTGTTTTATAATCGGCCACCCGATGCCCGATTTCCCAGTAGAGCTGGGGAACCACGTAATCAACCCAGCCTTTGTTGACCCAGAGCATGATGTCGGCGTAAAGGCCATCGTAGTTGGTAAAACCGTTCGTCTTGCTGCCGTTCGTGCCCTTGGAAGCGTTGCGGTAGATGCCGAAAGGACTGATGCCAAACCGCACCCAGGGTTTGGTGCTGCGCAACACATCATGCAGTTCCTTGATCAAACTGTTGACGTTCTGTCGCCGCCAATCCGCCTTGGTGGCCTCGGTAAAGCCTTTGGGTAGCCCGAATTCTCTGAATGAACGGCTGTCGTCAAACGCCTGGCCGTTGACAGGGTACGGGTAGAAATAGTCGTCCATATGCAGGGCGTCGATGTCGTAACGTGCCACCAGGTCTTTGACCACTTTGACAATATGAGCCCTGCAGGCAGGTATCCCCGGATCAAACCAGATGTATTCCCCGTATTCCACAAACATCCAGGGATTGCGGAAATACAGGTGATCGGGCGACAGTGTCTTGGTGGGAGAGGTTCTGACCCGATAGGGGTTGATCCAGGCGTGGAAATCCATGTTGCGTCGATGGCAGGCGTCGATGAGGTAGGCGGTGGGGTCCCAGCCTGGGTTTTTGCCTTGCACCCCGGTGATGTACCGGCTCCAGGGTTCAAAGGGGGAATTGAACCAGGCATCGGCCTCAGGTCTGACCTGAAAAATAACGGTGTTGATGCCGGCCAGTTGTAAACTGTCCAGTAGAGTGGCGAAGTACCGCTTCATGGCCACTTCGTCCAGGTTCATGTACCGGTCTTGACCGACGGTATGAATCCAGGTGCCCCTGAATTCCCGCTTAGGAGGTGTTAAGCTGTGAATATACAGGCTCTGGAGACTGAAAATTAGGAGGAAAACAAGCAGGAAACGCGTACGCATGGGGAACGGGGCTATGAAGGGTCAACGTTCATGCAAAGATAGCTTTTCTGCCTGGTTCGCACGTTTTCATCTCGCCCAAAAAGCGTATCTTTGGTGATTATTTGTCAGGGAAAGCAATGAGCAAGACCATAGAAATCAAGGGCGCCAGGGTTAACAATCTCAAGAATATTGATGTTCACATCCCCCGTAATCAGTTTGTGGTGATAACAGGCCTATCCGGTTCTGGTAAATCATCCCTCGCTTTTGAAACTCTGTATGCCGAAGGTCAACGACGGTATGTCGAAAGCCTTTCAGCCTATGCCAGGCAGTTTCTCGGTCGCATGAACAAACCCGAGGTCGACTACATCAAAGGTATCCCACCGGCCATTGCCATCGAACAAAAGGTCAATACCCGCAACCCCCGTTCCACCGTAGGGACTTCCACTGAAATATACGATTACCTGCGTATGCTCTACGCCCGCATCGGTAAGACGGTTTCCCCTGTCTCCGGCACCGTGGTGAAAAAACACACCGTGGACGATGTGGTCAACGATTTGATGGCCCAACCCGAAGACAGCCGCTTCTACATACTTTGTCCGTTGAACGTACCGCTTGGCAGGACTTTTGTCGAACAACTGGACATGCTTCTGAAGCAGGGTTTCTCCAGGGTAGAGGTTGAAGGTGAATTGGAACGCATTGAGAACCTGCTCTACCAGGATCGTGTTGCTTCGTTGCCCGATCCGTCAGTTTGCAACCTGCTCATCGACCGCATGACAGTGGTCCACGATAAAACAACACGCAGTCGATTGGCCGATTCGGTGGAAACGGCCTTTTACGAGGGTGGCAATACGTGTCTGATACGGCTTTTCAATGACGACGGGTCAACGGTATTAACCTATTCCAAAGCCTTTGAGGCCGACGGGCTCACGTTTGATGAACCCCACGACCAATTGTTCAGCTTTAATTCCCCGGCAGGCGCCTGCCCCACATGCGAAGGCTTTGGGAAGATCATCGGCATCGATGAAGATTTGGTGGTGCCCAACAAATCCCTTTCCATTTACGAGGACGCCATCTATTGTTGGCGCGGCGAGAAGATGAGCGCCTGGAAGGATAATCTCCTCCGGGTAGCCGACCGCTTCGATTTTCCCGTATTCAGGCCCTGGTATCAGCTCACCGAAGCCCAGCGCAGCCTGGTCTGGACGGGTAATAGCTTTTTTGAAGGCCTGGATGCCTTCTTCAAAATGCTGGAAGAAAACCAATATAAGATACAGTACAGGGTGATGCTGTCCAGGTACAAGGGCAAAACCTTATGCCCGACCTGCAAGGGTACCCGGCTCAAACCCCAGGCCGCTTACGTCAAGGTTGGCGGAAAAGCCATCGCTGAATTGGTGGATCTGCCCATTGTAGACCTGGACCGCTTTTTCCAGGCATTGACGCTGGACGAAACCGAACAACAGGTGGCCAAACGCCTCCTGACCGAAATCCGTAACCGCCTCCGCTTCCTGTTGGATGTGGGGCTAGGTTACCTCACCCTCAACCGTCTGTCCGCATCCCTTTCCGGTGGTGAAAGCCAGCGTATCAACCTGGCTACCTCATTGGGTAGCAGCCTGGTAGGATCCATGTATATCCTGGATGAACCCAGCATTGGCCTCCATCCCAGGGATACCCAACGGTTGATCGGGGTGCTCAGGAAATTGCAACAATTGGGCAACACCGTCATCGTCGTTGAACACGACGAAGAAATCATGCGGGCGGCCGATTACCTCATCGATATCGGACCAGATGCCGGCCGACTGGGTGGTGAAGTGGTCTATCAAGGCCAGGTGTCCGACTTGTTGCCTGCCCTGGAAGGGGTGCACCTTCCCGAGGAGCTGACTCAAGGCCTGGAACGCAGTCACACCGTCCGTTACCTGACTGGTTTGGAAACCCTGCCCGTTCCCACTGTGCGGCGTCGTTGGAATAACTACATCGAGGTGGTTGAAGCCAGACAAAACAACCTGAAAGGCATTGCCGTCAAGTTTCCTCTCAATGTGCTGACCGTGGTCACCGGCGTTAGCGGTTCGGGGAAATCTTCCCTGGTCAGAGACGTCTTCTACTCGGCCCTCAAACGGCAGTACGGGGGCACAACGGAGCGTGCCGGCTTGTTTGGCGATTTGAAAGGCGATGTGCACATGGTTAAGGACATCGAATTTGTCGACCAGAACCCCATCGGAAAGTCCTCGCGCTCCAATCCCGTGACCTACCTCAAAGCCTACGATGAAATCCGCAAGCTGTATACCGATCAACCCTTGGCCAAGCAAATGGGGTATACCACTTCCCATTTCTCCTTTAACGTGGCGGGAGGCCGCTGCGAGGAATGTCAGGGCGAAGGCATCATCACAGTGGAAATGCAGTTCATGGCCGACCTGCACTTGCCCTGCGAAGCTTGTCATGGCAAGCGTTTCAAACCAGATCTGCTCGAAGTTCGTTACAGGGATAAAGATATCGCCGATATCCTCGACATGACGGTAGACCAGGCCATCGATTTCTTTAGTGAACGTAAAACACCCTTTGAGAAGCGCATCGTCAAACGTTTGATGCCCCTTAAAGATGTGGGCCTCGGCTACGTCAAGTTGGGACAATCTTCGTCCACTCTCTCAGGCGGTGAAAGCCAACGGGTGAAATTGGCCTACTTCTTGAGTGCCGAACACCCTGAACCGACCATCTATGTGTTTGACGAACCATCCACCGGTCTGCATTTTCACGACATCCGTATCTTGATGAAGGCTTTCGATGCCCTCATTGCCAAAGGACACACCGTGATCATCATCGAACACAACCTGGAAATTATCCAGCAAGCCGACCATTTGATCGACCTGGGGCCTGAAGGAGGTGACCAGGGCGGCTACCTGGTTTTTGAAGGCACACCTGAAGCCATCACGACGTGCAAAGACAGTTACACCGGCCGTTTTCTGGCCACCCATTTACCGAATCGCTCCTGATAGTGAACCATTTCTATCGATGGCTCCCCTTAAATCTATATGTATGAAACACTCTAGCTCCCCTTTCTCGATGTTCAACGCGTTTAAAAACAGTGCTTTCGCTAAAATATCCTTCAAGCGCGGTACGTTGGTATGCATGGTGTGCACCTGTTTGCTCAGTTTGTTCACCGCTTCTGATAGTCCCCATGTTATCACCATTTTCACCATCGGAGACTCCACCTGTGCCAACAAGTCGCTTTCAAACGGAAACCTGGAACGAGGGTGGGGGCAGGCCCTGTCGAGTTATTTTGATAGCCGTTATGTGGTGGTGGACAATCATGCTGTCAATGGTCGCAGTACGTTGAGCTTTCGAAACGAAGGCCGCTGGGATGTGGTGCTGGAACGCATCAAGCCTGGCGATTATGTGTTGATTCAATTTGGTCACAACGACCAGAAGCCCAATGCTGACCGACACACTGATCCGGGTACTACCTACAACGATCAGTTGAAACAGTATGTGAAAGAAACCAGGGAGAAAGGCGGTCATCCAGTGTTGTTGACGTCCATTATACGACGTAAATTCGATGAACAAGGTCAGCTTGTCGATACCCACGGAGACTATATTCAGGCTGTCAGGGATGTGGCAGCTGAACTGGGTGTGCCGCTGATTGACCACAATAAAAGCAGCCACGAACTGGTACAAAATATGGGCCCTGATGCTTCAAAACGCCTGTTTATGTGGGTGGACAAAGGCACCAATCCTGCAGCTCCTAGCGGCAAACAAGACGATACTCACTTGAGAGCAGCGGGTGCCAGAGCCATGGCTAAGTTGGTTGTTGAAGCGTTGGCGTCACAATGTGAGGAGTTGGCGCCTCATGTACGCTATTACGACCTGGTTGTGGCCAAAGATGGCAGCGGCGATTTCATGACCGTTCAGGAAGCCATCAATGCCGTACCGGTGAACAGGGCTAAACGCACCACACTCTTTATTCGCAAAGGGGTATACAAAGAAAAAGTACAAGTGCCAGCTTCTTGTAGCAACCTGACCATGATAGGAGAGTCTGCTGCTGAAACCATCCTCACCTACGATGATTTTGCTGGCAAACCCACCGCTTTCGGGGATAATACAGGTACGTACGGATCGGGTAGCTTTTACATCTATGGTCAAGGTTTTGAGGCGATCAATCTGACCTTCGCCAACGAGGCTGGTCCGGTTGGCCAGGCGGTAGCCGTCGTGGTGGCTGCCGACAAGGTGGCCTTCAAAGGCTGCCGTTTCCTGGGCTTTCAGGATACACTGTATACCTGGGGCAAACCGAGCCGTCAGTATTACGAGGATTGTTACATAGAAGGTACCGTCGACTTTATTTTCGGATCGTCCACTGCCGTATTCAACCGTTGTGAGATCAGAAGCAAACGTTCGGGTGGTTACCTGACCGCAGCCTCTACCCCGGAAGGCACCCCCTATGGTTATGTATTCCTGGATTGTAAGTTGACAGCCGACGAAGGTGTTGAAGGTGTCTATTTGGGAAGACCCTGGCGTCCTTATGCCAAGACCGTTTTTATTCGTTGCCACATGGGATCGCACATTCGCCCCGAGGGTTGGCACAACTGGAACAAATCATCGAATGAAAAAACGGTTTTTTATGCCGAACAGGCATCAGATGGTCCTGGATCCAATGCTTCCTCCAGGGTTAAGTGGTCAAAGCAATTGAAAAAAAAGCAATTAAAGAATTATACGCCATCCATAATCCTGGCTGGTACTGACGGTTGGGTTCCCTTGCTTCCTTAGGTTTTCTAAGGTTTCCCTTAGGTTTTCTAAGGTTTACAGGCACGTTTAAGCCAAATGGATGCTTTATCTTTGTGTCAACAACCTAAGGAGTGGCAAGGAGACTTGGACGTCTCCTTCTAAGAATGATGGCGCCTTCGTGATGAAGGTGCCATTTCTTTTTAGCGTGTTTGCTGTTATCCTTTTCTTGCGTTCAAATGCTCAGGGCTGGAGAGACTGAGGTTGACTGAGTATAAAAGAAGAAGGAGGGAAACGATGTCGTTTTCCTCCTTCTTCTTTTATACGGAAACCAGCCCTGTCCGGGCAATGTCCAACGGTTTATTTCTTGGCGGTTTCCTGATTCTTGTATTCTTCCAAAATGGCTTTTGAAACAGCTTCATTGGGGTTGATTTCCAAGACTTTATTGCTGTACAGTGTGGCGTTTTCCTTGTCATCGTTCATGAAGTAATAAACGGACATGTATTGGTAGCAACGCAGGAGTTGACTCTTGTATGAGGCTGTCAATTCATCACCATCCTCAACTTTCTTTAAAATGATGCTAACAGCTGTTTCATAGTAGGGCTTGGCCAAGCCTTCAGTAGGTTGGGGTTCCAGTAGGGCATTGACGTTGCCCCGCCACATGTAACCTACATAACTGTCAGGCGACAAGCGGCAGGTGTTGGCAAAAGCTGAGTCGGCCCTGGTAACATATTCTTTCAACAAGGCCTTGCCAGTCTCCGTCGAGTCCTTGCGCATGGATGAGGCAGCATAGTAATAGGATGTTCCTTGCATAAAGAAGATGTTGGGTTCGGTATAATCCAAGCCAGTATATTCAATATAGCTCTGGTAGGTTTCACCGGCTTTGGCGTACTCTTTCATATGGGAGTATGATGTTGCCATTTCTTTATATACCAAGCCTTTGTCAATTTTTTCATCTTGGTTGGCCAGGACTTTGTTGTATACTGCAATGGCTGCATCCGATTGACCGGCATCGGCCAGGATGGTAGCGTAGGCCAGGTCATCCTGGTAGATAAACTTGGATTCTTCGTCAGCACCAGCTCTCAAAGCGAAGAAGGCTTTGGCGTATTCCACGCCCAGGGTGTCTTTGGATTTGGAGGCATTGTACATGCGAAGACGGTTGAGCACGAAATGGTTAGGTTCTTTAGACAGCCCTTCATTAATCAGTTTCATGGATTCTTCATACTGGTCGGTGAAGTAGTACACAGACGCAAAGCGGGAGATGTCGTTCACGCTGTAGTCGGCTGCTTCGAAATAAATCTTGAAGTTTTCGATGGCGTAAGGATAGACACCTTTCTTTGAGTAAGCGGTAGCCAGGTCCCTGTAAGCGATGGTGTAATCAGGGTGTTCGGCGATGACTTTCTTCAAGGTTTCGATGGGGATATCAAGGCTTTTTGTTTGAAGATATACCTGTGCGTACTTGATTTGAGCTACGGTGTTTGAGGGGTCAAAATAGATGGCCTGGCTGAATTGGCTGGCAGCATCTCCGACTTTTGTTTCGCTATCACCGGCCAGGATCTGGTCACCTTCGTAGATGTACAAGGTTGACGTATTCTTTCCGGTTTTACGAGCAGCTACCAATTGCTTGTCGGCAGCTTCTTTCATGCCATTTTCTTTGTACGCTTCAACAATGGCCAATTGAAGGGCTGCATTTTTCTTGTTTTTCTTGAGGGCTGCCTTGAAGAGGATTTCGGCTTCCTTGGGATTTGATTTCAAAAGGGTTTTACCTTTACCAACCATATTGAAGGGGTACAGGGCGTCGGCTGCCAAACCTTGGTCAAAGTGTGAACGGGCAGCGTCGTAATTGCCTTCTTTCCAGGCTAATTCACCCAAGTAGTAATGGGCTTCGGCTGGTTGTTGGTTGAGGTTGTTTTCAAACCATTTTTGAGCCAGTTTAAACTCGCCGAGGGCGTAGTGGTCGGTGCCGTAATTGCCGGCTACGGCAAGGGCCGTGAAAACCAGAGAGAAGAGTAGAGACAGAGTAATGCGCTTCATGCTTGCTTTTTCGATTATTGTTGTTGATAAGTTGTTATTGTTTGACGGAGATAACACGTAGGGGAGCGTTGGCCGGAACAAGGCCTGATTTTAGAATGAGACGTTGGCCCTTTTCACCCCCTAGGAAATGCATGAAACCGGAGGGTAAATGGCTGGGGGCATCGGAGGTGAGTACGTAGAGGTCTCGGGTGAGAGGGTAACGTCCCATGGCAATCCATGCCGGCTGGGGTAGGTAGCTGTTGTCTTCTCTGGCTTCATCGTAGGGAGTGATGGCCATGACCCTGATGCGATCTGAAAATTTAATGTTGAGTGTATCCGTCTTGTCGGCTATCCATCCAGCTCCAATAATACCCAAGGCATTGGGAGTATTGGCGACGAAATCTATCACAGCTTCATTGGAGGGTTGCGATTTAATGTTTGGGCCGAAAGCTTCGCCTTGGCAGACAGTATCTTTGACAAAACGGATGGTGCTTGAACTGGGGTTGTCGAAGACCACGCGGATGGGGCCCAGCGTAGAACCTGGAATCACTTGCTTCCAATCGGTGATGGCACCCGTCAGTATTTTTTTCAAGGTGGGCAAGGCCAGTAGCGTATCCTTGTTGTTTCGGTGAATGATGAGGGCTACAGCATCCTTGGCAATCTTGTTGGAACGGGCCAGCAGTTTATTGGCCTTGATTATGTCTTTTTCTGCCTGGGTAAAGTCCCTGGCTGCGACAACCAAACGTAGACTGTCTTTAAGCAGCAAGTCGATGGCCGCCTCGTCGTTCATGTAGAGGGGCGTGATGCTGGCTTCAGGATTAAGACCTTCAAACACGGCTATCTCATCCCGCATGAAGGGTAAACAGGTCTCATCAATGGCAACCTGAATCTGTCCGCTTGTCATAGTGTCAGTGCGGGTTGTCGGTTGTTGCCGTTGACAGGCAGTGCCTATCAGCGCCAGAATCAGGAGGGAAAAATAGGCTTTCTTCATCGCTTGCTGGCTTATTAATACGCTAAGGTAAAAAAAAAATTGAAAGCGGACCGCTAAAAAAGGTTATACAGTGTAAATAATAGGGGGGTAATAATGTGAAAGTGTGTGAATTACCGCCCGTTTTGCCATATTTTGTACGCTCTGAATACGCCATACACCAGGAAGATGCCTCCAAAGATATAGCGAAGGGTAGGGGAGAACTGCTTGAATAGCCCGGTGAAGATAAGCATGTAGCACATGCCCATATAAATGATCACCATGAGAATGCCCCAAACAAGGCGGAAACTAAAATTGATACGGTTGCTCATGTCAGTAATGGGAACAGCAGGGAAGCGACGCTGAATAGGAGCGGTCTTCCCTGCTGTCGTTTAGGGTAAGTGAACTTATTTCTGAAGTCTGAACACGATGGGTATCGTGTAGTACACAGGAACACTGCGACCATTCTGGCGGCCAGGTATCCACTTGGGCATCATCTTGACGACACGCGAAGCTTCCTTGTCGCAAGAAGGGTCGAGTGAGCGAATCACTTCCACGCTACCTACTTCACCGTTCTTGGAAACGACGAAACGAATGATAACGCGTCCTTCAATACCCATCTCTGAAGCAACGGCCGGGTAACGGAGGTTGTCGCTGATAAAGCGGATGAGTTCGTCCTCTCCACCTGGGAACTGGGGCATTTCTTCGACAGAAGTGAGGGGTTTCTCTTCCACGATGACAGCATGTTCTTCCAGGTCAGCGATGTCTACACCATGTTCGTCGTCGGTACCTTTGACGTCAGCCACGGAAATCTGGGTTTTGGTGGATGTCACATCTTCTTGTGAACGCAACTCCTGGCCTTCTTCGATTTCTTCGGTGGTGATTTCCGGCACCGTAAACTTGATGGTACTTTTCAAGGGGGGCTGAGGAGCGGCTTCAGCCCGTTCGATGATGTTCTCAGGCTTGAGTTGCTCTTCCAAGGGTATGATGTCAACCATTTCCCTAGCCTCATCGACGGCCTCGTGTTTAGGCCTCAAGTTTTCGATGGTCTTGATCAGCGTAGGCAGCAAGGCGACGAAGCAGACACCCAGGAAAACCAGGATCATGGCGTTCCGGTGGCGTTTGCCGGACGTGTTACGCATCCGGTAGGCGCCGTAGTGCTTATTCTTGCCTTCAAAGACAAGCTCCAGCCATTCTGTTGAATTTATATTAATCTCTTTAGCCACAATAATGGGGTGTTAATGCGTGATTAGTTTTCAAACTGCTTGGCGTGTTCGCCACCAGTCTCCAAGTTCTTGATCAGGAAAAGGTCGCCTTCCTTGATATCATCCACGGCATAGATACCTATGCTGCTGATGGCCATTTCGTCCAAGACATCAATCAAGTTTTCGTAACTGGATTCGTCGGATGGCTTGATGATGACCACTTGACCATCCTTGGCATTCTTGATCTTTTTCACCTCTTCCTTGTAAAAGTCCTCAGCAATTTGCTTGCGGTCCTTCTGGTCTTTGAGGCGTTTGATCTTTTCGATGGCGATCTTGTTGCGCTTGTACAACAGTGATCTGAGGCTGTTGGGGTCATCTACGCCCCCGTAGGTGGCGCGTACCAAGGTGTTGGGATCCGCGATGTCGGGTATCCCTAGGTAGTAGTAGAGTTTGTTTTCACCACCAAGGAGAACGGTGATGGCCTTGTCATCTTTGACCTTGCTTTTTTCCTCTACTTTGTCCACGTCCTTGGACGGCATGGCAATTTCCATGGTTTGGGGCTTTGCCAGTGAGGTGGCGAACATGAAGAAGGTAATCAACAACATGTTCATGTCCACCATGGGCGTAAAGTCCACACGAAGATGCATTTTCTTCGGTTTCCCCTTCTTCCCGTCGTCATGGTTGCCAGTATTTACTTCTGCCATATGAGGTTTTAGTTTTTATAGTGTTTGTAAAGCCGGGGTTTGAGAGCCCCGGCGTCTCAGTCTTAAGCGTCTAGCACGGTTATCAGGTGAAATCTGTACTGCTTAAGGCCCATCATTACATCCAGCACCTTTTTGATGACGGGGTAAGGTGTTGTCGCATCAGCCTTGATGGCGATGGACAAATCCTTGTTGATGGCTGTCGCATGCTTGACCCATTGTCTGAACTGGTTGTTCGTGCTGTCATTGGGGATGCTGTACTCCTTCAGCAACTTGTCTTGATCTTCCAATCGTTTGTTTAAAAATTCAGGAAGAAGACTGACAGGCATGCCGATAATTGGTTGCTCGACGAACGAGCGCTTTTGTTCAGGGGTGAAGGTGATGTTGTAGTCCTTGCTGATTTCTTCGAGTACTGCCAACCTGTTGTCCTTGCGGTCCAACGTCATGTATACGTGACCTGCCTTGTCGACAAGCACCGTCATGATATTGGCTTCAGGGATCTTCGTCTCCGAGATGGAACCGGGGGTAACTACCTGTACCGGTTCCTTGGGGATGAAGTTGGCTGTCAACATGAAGAAGGTCAGCAAGAGTACGGTAACGTCACTCATCGCCGTCATGTCGATGAACGTATCGTGCTTCTTTGATTTAACCTTGGCCATAATTGTTTACTGTTTAAATGGTTTACGTGATGATTGAAAACGCAAAACGCATTTATCAGGCCTGGTGTTTCTTGGAATATGTTTGACCAATGGCAAAGCCGATTTCGTTAACGGCGTTGGTGATGCCTTGTACCTTCTGTGAGAAGACGTTGTAGAAGATGATGGCGAGAGCACCGGTACCGATACCCATAGCCGTGTTCATCAAGGCTTCAGAAATACCAGTAGACAATGCGAGGGAGTCAGGAGCACCTTCGTTTGCCAAAGCGGCGAATGAACGGATCATACCCAATACAGTACCCAACAGACCGAACAGTGTACCCAGTGTGGAGATGGTGGCGATGATGGGCAGGTTTTGCTCCATGGCTGGCAATTCCAATGCGGTGGCTTCTTCGATTTCTTTTTGGATGATAGCGGCTTTTTCGTCGTTGTTCAGGTTGTCGATTTTTTCAACGTCTTCGTAGCGAACTAAAGCGGCATTCAGGATGTTAGCGGTAGCACCTTTTTGGGCGTTGCAAAGATCGTGAGCACCCTTGATGTCGTTTGCATCCAATTTTTTCTTTACATCATGTACGAATTGTACCAGGTTGCCTTTACCGTTAGCGCGGTTCATAGCGAAGAAACGCTCAACAGACAAGGTGATGACGGTCAACAAAAGGGTAATAACGAAAGGAATCACAGTACCACCTTTGTACAGGGTACCGAAAATATTGCCTTGCAGGGGGTGTCCTTTGGGGTTGCCATCGATAAAGTTGCCAGGGTCACCACAAACTAAGTGGAAGAACAGTTCAGCGATGATGAAGCAGCAGAGGATAACGAAACCGGCGGAAACGCCACGTTTTACCTTATCGCTCTTTTTCTTTTCTACGACCTTTTTTTCGTTGGTTTTCATAATGTTACAAATGAGTTGTTGTTTATTGTTGAAGATTGGTTTATTCAGGACCCTAAGGATAGAACATCTCAAATTCGGTTTGCAAAAATACAAATCAATTTCAGAGGAGCCCCCTTTTTCTAACAGATTATTTGTTAATGCTTGTTAATTGATGGTTTGCAATGTGGTGAAAACGTTGAAGTAAGATGATGACATGCTCGTCCTATCAACTTGCTGCATCACTTCAGGCAGGCTTTGATGTCATTACCCGTTTGGTTACTCTTCGTTTGTTAAACGCCTGTTGTGAGCCCATATTGCGCCTGTAGACCGATTGAGGCCTTTTTTTTGTTTTTTTAACCCCGAGTTTGGAAGGGTGCGGCGTAAACCGTATCTTTGCCACGCATAGGTTCACCAGGCCGAACAGGCCGTGATGAAAAGGGAATCCGGTGAGAATCCGGAACAGACCCGCTGCTGTATGCTCCATCAAAAGGTGCCGAACCCCATGGCCACTGTCCGTCAGGATGGGAAGGCCTCGGTATCCGGAGCGAGTCAGAAGACCTGCCTGGCATTTTTGTCAATGACTTTCGTGGTAAGAGGTTCATGCACAACACATTGTATCGCTTTTCCTTATTGATCTTCTATTTCGTGCTGTTCCTTGTTGACGGCCGTGCGGCTATGTATTCAGTGGCAGATACCCTGTACAGCGATCCGCTGCAGGAAGTGACCGTAACAGGGCGTACCCATTCCGGCAAGGATCGTGCTGCCTCCATTCATCAGATGATGGATGGATCGGATTTGGCCGGCACGCAGGCCTTGTTGGTGGCCGACGCTGCCAAGTTTTTTGCCGGCGCCGTGGTGCGGGATTATGGCGGTCTGGGCGGCATGAAGACCTTGTCGTTGAGGGGCATGGGGGCACACCATACGGCCGTGTCCTACGATGGTATTACGTTGACCGACGGACAGACAGGACAGGTCGATCTGAGTCGTTATGACCTTGACAACCTGGAGTTGGTTACCTTGACCATAGGGGAGGGGGTATCCTTGTTTCAGCCGGCCAGGATGAATGCCTCAGCCGGTTTGTTGGCGCTCAGGTCACGCAGGCCCCACTTTAACGATGGTCAACGCGTGAAAGGCAACGTTGCCCTCAAAGGAGGCTCTTTTGGTTTGTTCAATCCTGACCTACTGTTGCATACCAAACTTGGCCAGGGTGTCGATCTGTCACTGAACGGCCATTACCTTAGTTCCAGAGGCGACTACCCGTTTCGACTGGCCTATGGTGACGCGGCCAATGCGTATACCATTGAAAGACGCGCCAATAATCAATCGGAGGCATACAGATTGGAAGGTGCGCTTTATGCCGATTTGCCTAGAAAAAGCACGTTGGAGGTAAAGACGTATTACTATGCTTCCTCCAAAGGATTGCCAGGTGCCATCATCCTTTACACGACTCAAACCCATCAACACTTGTGGGATAAAAACGGCTTTGTGCAGGCCAGGTACGAACAAAACTCGTCGTCAAGTACCCGTTGGCAACTCAATGCCAAATATGGTGCCAGTTGGCAACGCTACCTCAACCCTGAATACCTGGGTTCTGCCGGTAAGGAAGACCAACGCTACCACCAGGACGAACTCTATTTGTCGGCGGTATGCCTGCATACCCTGGGTAAAGGCTGGTCGGTGGCCTGGGCGTCTGATGCGACTGTCAACCGAATGTGGGCCAATCTATTCCAATTTTCCAACCCCTTTCGGATCACCTGGTTGAACCAGGCTTCGGCGGCCTACACCTCGAAGCGCTTCAATGGGTCGGCAAGTTTACTGGGGACAGTGATCAACGAAGAGACCCTCAATCACGAGCCGGCCAGCGACCGTTGGGCCTTAAACCCTGGTATCAATTTGTCATACAAGCCGGTGTTGGCCTGGCCGTTTCGTTTGAGGGCTTTTTATAAATCGACCTATCGGATGCCCAGCTTCAATGACCTGTATTATTCAGCCGTGGGCAATAGACGGTTGCGTCCTGAACAAAACCGTCAATTCAATCTTGGATGGACCCTGGCATTGGCCACCCCCAATCAACGTACGACCTTGAAGGCTTCCCTTGATGGTTATCACAACCGCATTACCGATAAAATCATGGCTTTGCCGACCAAGAACATCTTTGTC
Source organism: Bacteroidales bacterium (assembly GCA_012718945.1). Classification (GTDB taxonomy): domain Bacteria; phylum Bacteroidota; class Bacteroidia; order Bacteroidales; family UBA1402; genus UBA8389. The sequence goes on along the minus strand of JAAYBL010000072.1, from coordinate 2,372 downwards.
TGGAGCATGCTCAACCTGGGCAAGGTTTCCATTACCGGTCTGGATGTGACAACAAATGTTGCCCATCGCTTCAATGAGGATTGGTCGCTGGATGTGGCATGGAACCATTCCTATCAACGGGCACTGGACAAAACAGACTCCGCCTCACCAACCTACGACAACCAACTGGCCTACGCACCTCGTGTGTACGGCTCTGTCAGGCTGGGCCTCTCGTCGCCCTGGGCTAACCTGGGCTGGTCCAATCTCTGGTCCGGTCATCGTTATGTCACAGGGCACAATCTGGCGGAGAACGACCTGCCCGGCTACTCAGACCAGGGAGTCTCGCTGGAAAAAGTCATCGGTCGACCGTTGTTCGATCTGACCGTACGGGCAGATGTATTAAACCTGCTGGGTACCTCTTATGAAGTAATTCGGAACTTTCCCATGCCAGGCCGTTCATACCGGTTGACCGTTAAAGTGGCTTTACGTTGACCTGTTTAGTACTCATCAATTGAAAGCGGTTGTCTTAACTTAGAACCTGAAAGCAATGAATAAGACCTTTTCCCCAATACCCCGTCCATGTGCAGTCATCCTGCGCTGGGTCCTGGTGTCCCTGTGGGGGGTAGTAGTGACGGCTTGTGATGACCTCACGTCGGTTGTGCCGCCCGTCACCCCCGTGACAGGCCTTGAATCCGGGGCCTTATTCGTGCTTTGTGATGGGAATTATTCGTTGAACAATAGCTCGTTGGCCCTTTATGATGCTGGCGATGGTCATTTGGAAAAGGACTTTTTTCAAGCGGTGACCGGTCGCAAATTGGGCGATACCGGTAACGATTTGCAACGGTATGGTGATAAGCTGTACATTGTGGTGACAGCTTCCAGTCAGGTAGAGGTACTGGAGGCCCGAACCGGTAAGCCCCTCAGGCAAATACCCTTGTTTGATGGGTCCCTGGCCAGGCAACCCAGAAATATTGCTTTTTGGGACGACAAAGCCTATGTCTGCTCATTTGATGGCACCGTGGTGCGCATCGACACAACCAGTCTGCTCGTAGAAGCAACAACCAAAGTGGGACGGCATCCCGATGGTTTGTCGGCGGCCAATGGCAAACTTTATGTAGCCAACTCCGGAGGGCTGGATTATGGCGATCCCTTAGGTTACGATAATACGGTTTCAGTGGTTGACTTGTCGACCTTCACCGAAACCACCCGGCTGACGGTTGGCCTCAACCCCTACCGTGTCAGGACAGATGACAGGGGTTATGTTTGGGTGGCATGCCGCGGTAATTACACCGACGAATCAGGCAGCCTGTGGTGTCTGGATTCCGGTTCAGACAGGGTGGTGGACAGCTACCCCATGGCTGTGACCAATATGGCGTTCAATGGCCCGTTGGCTTACTGCTACTACTTTGACAACATTACCTCAACCGCTGATATCCTGGTATTCAATCTCCTTACGGGAACGGTTGAAAGGGAGTCGTTCATCACCGATGGCACCACGCTTAAGACGCCATATGGCATTTCTGTCAATCAGATGAGTGGGGATGTTTACTTAACCGATGCCGGTGACTATGTGTCGGCCGGGTCTGTCTACTGCTTTTCGGCCGAAGGACGGCTGAAGTTCAGGTTGGAACAGGTGGGTGTGAGTCCCAATACCGTTATGTATGTGCCTGATTATGTCGGTAGTGTGGTTAAGCCTGATACCACGGTGACGCCAGCAAATTATATATATAAGGTATTCGCTTATGTGCCGGCGCCTGGTCAGTTTGTAGGCCAGTATCCTGCCTGGGTGGAGGGCGACGATGCGGAAGCCCTGCGATTGAAGGCTGAAGCCCGTCTGAAAGGGCGATTGGGAGGTCTGGTGACCCTGGGACGTTTCGGCGGTCGGATCGATTTTGGTTTCGCTGGTGCTGTGTTTAACAAGAGTGGTCAGACCGACTTCAAAGTCTATGGTAATGCTGTATTGGGGGGTGCTGAACCTGGTATCGTCGCGGTTGCGGTGGATGTCAACGCCAATGGCCTGCCAGACGACCCCTGGTACGAGTTGGCCGGTTCGGCTCATAACAATCCTTTGACGGTCAAAGACTACCGCATAGTTTACCACAAACCGAACAATCAGGCTGATAGTGTGCCTTATACAGACAATAGAGGAGGAGCAGGCTTATTACGGCCAGGTTACCCGGCCTGGATGGGCGACTCACTGGTGTGCACAGGCACCTTGTTGCCACCGACGGCCATCCAGGACCAGAACACTGGGTATTGGACCTTGAAAACCCTTGATTGGGGCTATGCCGACAACCACCTGAACAGTTCATCCAAAATAGCCTTTGATTTGGACTGGGCCGTCGATGCTGCCGGCAGGCCTGTTCATCTGGATTCTATCCATTTTGTGCGGG
>JAAYBL010000071.1 GCA_012718945.1 Bacteroidales bacterium | reverse complement strand
TTCACGTTCTGGTGCGTTGTCATTTTCATCTACTACTTTTTGGCCACCATGTTGCCCATTGATAAATTGATCGGTCGTATCTATCCCTTCTTCGGAGCGGCCTTCCTGTTCATGGCCGGTGGCGTACTGATATCCCTGTTGGTTCATCAGCCCCCCATCCCCGAGGCCATACCTGGCAATTTGTACAATATGAAGTTCAACTCCGAACAGTACCCCCTCTTTCCCATGATGTTCATCAGCATCGCTTGCGGTGCCATCTCTGGCTTCCACGCCACACAATCCCCCTTGATGGCGCGTTGCCTGACCAATGAGAAACTGGGAAGACGGGTGTTTTACGGTGCCATGATCACCGAAGGATTGGTCGCCCTGATCTGGGCAGCAGCAGCCATGAGCTTTTTTGGTTCCGTTGATAAGCTACAGGTATTCTTGAGTGAAAACGGAGGCAACGCTGCTGTCGTGGTGGAAACCATTACCAAAACCTGGCTTGGAAAGGCCGGCGCAGTCCTGGCTATTATCGGTGTCGTTGCAGCCCCCATCACATCGGGCGATACTGCTTTCCGATCGGGTCGTCTCATCCTGGCTGACTTTTTCCATTACAATCAAAAGCCGCTGCGCAACCGACTTTACCTGGCCGTACCGTTGTTCTTGACGGGCTTCATCCTGCTTCAAGTCAATTTCGACATCATCTGGCGGTATTTTGCCTGGTCCAATCAGACGTTGGCAGCCATTACGCTGTGGGTGATCACGGTGGCCCTGGCCAACAGCAAGCGTTTTTACTGGATCACGCTGGTGCCTGCCATCTTTATGACCATGGTTGTTGTCACCTATATTTTGGTGGCCCCCGAAGGCTTGCAAATGCCGCTCACAGCTGGGGTTTTGATATCCGCCGCTGTAAGCGTCCTAGCTACCAGTTGGTTCTTTTATAAAAAAGTCCCTTTGGGACGCCAATAAATGTGTAACTTTGTGGCCGTTTTCAGTAGGTAACGTCACATGTCCACAACAACTATCTCTGCCCCCACCGTAAGCAAATCTCATAATGCCGATCGGCTGGGTGTCGAACCGGTGGGGAAATTATTGCTGCATTATTCAATGCCCGCCATCATTGGTATGACGGCCTCTTCGCTGTACAATATAATTGACAGGGCCTTCATCGGAAACGGTGTTGGCCCTTTAGCTATATCCGGGCTGGCGTTGACCTTACCGATTATGAACTTGACGGCGGCTTTTGGTGCCATGATCGGTGCTGGTGCGTCAACCATGGTATCCATACGCCTGGGTCAGCAAAAAAAGACAGATGCCACCCATATTCTGGGCAACACATTGTTGTTGAACTTCATCATAGGATTGACCATCACCGTTTTGGGTTTGATCTTCCTGGAACCCATTCTCTTTGCCTTCGGAGCCAGCGAAGCCACCATGCCCTATGCCAGGGATTTCATGCAAATAATCCTCCTGGCCAACCTCTTCAACCACAACTTTCTTGGCCTTAACAACGTCATGAGGGCCTCGGGCTACCCCAAAAAGGCCATGTGGTCATCGTTGATTACTGTTGTGGTCAATCTAGGTTTAGCGCCCCTGTTCATTTTTGTCTTTGGTTGGGGCATCCGGGGTGCCGCATTGGCAACAGCCATAGCCCAAATCGTTGGATTTCTCTGGGTCATGCTGCACTTCCTGAACAAAAACAGCTTTCTTCACTTCCAGCGGGGGTTCTTTCACCTCAGCAAACGCATTGTTGGTGACATTCTTTCCATCGGTTTGTCACCCTTCCTGATGAACATCACGGCCAGCCTCATCACTGTTGTCATCAACAAGAGTCTGGCCTCGTATGGTGGTCCCATGGGCGACTTGTCCATTGGTGCGTATGGTATTGTGGGCAGTGTAGCCATGCTCTTCATCATGGTGGTTTTTGGCCTGAATATGGGTATGCAACCGATTGCCGGCTACAACTATGGGGCAAAGAAAATGGACAGGGTGCTTTCTGTCTATAAACGAACGCTTATTACAGGCACTGCGATTACGACCTTTGGTTTTTTGCTGGCCATACTGTTCCCCCGTTTCATTGTTGGCATATTTACCGACGACGCAACGTTATCAGGCATTGCCACCCAGGCGCTCCGCATTGTGTTGTTTGCGTTCCCTGTTGTGGGCTTCCAGGTGGTTACCACCTACTTTTTCCAATCCATCGGTAAAGCAAAGATGTCCATCTTCCTGAGCCTTTCCAGGCAATTGATTTTCCTGTTGCCGGGTTTGCTGCTATTCCCTCACTTCTGGGGTGTCAATGGGGTTTGGGTTGCCATGCCCGTTGGCGATATTATCGCTAGCCTGTTGACGCTGTTCGTCATCATGTGGCAGCGGAAAAAGATTGAAGCAGGACCTACCTTAGCGTAATACTTCCCAAGTATAGGCACGCTCACGACCTGAACGGCTGGAGATGCGAATGACACCCTTGATCAAGGGCAGTAAGATGTCGTGCAGTGGGATAAGCACCCAGTTCAAACGCTCAGCCAAGTGGGTAGCGGCCTTGTGTAACACCACTGCCTGTACCGTCCAACGGACAAGAAACAGGGTGACGGCCACCAACAACCAGGCCCATTGGGCAGACAAGGCTGTCAGCAACAGCAGATAGGTAAGTAAGACGTAGAACAGTGTTCTACCACAGCCTTCTAAAAACAACAATGCCCTGACACCGGTTTTGTAACGGCTGGCGGTCGTGAAATGATTGATCAGCTGGTCTTTCCACGCAAACCATACCGCTTCTTTTTCCAATGTAACCAAACTATCCGGGCTCACTTCTACCCTGACATTGTCCGGGGTGGCGATTTCGCGGATCAATAAATCGTCATCACCGGAACGCAAGAGCAAGTGGCTGGCAAATCCTTTGTTGGTAAAAAACAATTCTTTACGGAAAGCCATATTGGCCGAATGGGCTCTATAAGGATGCCCCATCAAGGCCAGTCCCATGAATTGAGCGGCAGAACAGACATTGTCATAAGCCACCAACCTGCTGGCTATACCGGATTGCTGGCTGAACGGTGCATAGCCCAGCACGACAGCCCCTCCATCGGTAAATTGCTGCATCATGGCCGTCAGCCAGTTTGGGCCAGAGGGCAACGCTGCTGGATCGGTAAATAACACGTAATCATGTTGTGCCGCCTTGATACCAATGGTCATGGCCATCTTGCGAGGGCTCACAGCCTTGACACCAACGGGCATAAACGTATGATAGAGTCTGGGATTGGCTTCCAACGACTGCAGCACATCGGAGGTATGATCAGTGGAAGCTGCGTTTACCACAACCACCTGATAATCGGGATAATCCTGGTTCAGTAAGACTGGCAGGTGTTTAAGCAGGTCATCAGCCTGATCATGAGCACACACGATAACGCTGACGGGAGGGCGTTCGTTGGTTTGGGGAAGCAGTCCTTTTTTCCGTCGGCGAGCCACTTTATTAATAGCTGAATAGGGACCACCGTAAAACCAGAGTTGAAGGGCAAATGCCACCATAAAGGCTGCAAGTGGCCAAACAATCCAGGGATTAAGGGGAAACCATTCCAGCAGCAGGCTCTTCATTGGTATGTGTCGTTAATGGATATCTTCAGAAAAAATGGCTTTGGGTAAAGCACGCTGATTGTACTGGGAGGCCATGACTTCTCCGTATGCGCCGGCTGAGCGGATGGCCAACAAGTCTCCTCGTTTGGTTTGATTCAATGGCACGTCCTTGCCAAAGACATCGCTCGATTCACAGATGGGGCCAACGACGTCGTACTTCTCAACAGCAGCCTCAGAGGAGATGTTTTCTATCTTATGATATGCCTGGTAAAGGGCTGGGCGTATCAGTTCGGTAAAGCCGGCATCAACGATGGCGAAGTTACGCTTGACACCTTCTTTTATATACAGCACTTTGGTAATCAGTGTTCCACATTGTCCCACAACGGAGCGACCCGGCTCTACGTGCAAGGTCTGACCAGGCCTGAGTTTGATCATCTTCCGAAGCGTTTTCAGATAGGTCTCAAATTCCGGGATGGGTTGTCGGTTGGGGTGATGGTAATCAATACCAAGACCTCCGCCTAAATTGACGTGTTCCAGCACCACCCGCCGTTTATCGAGTTTATCCTGCACTTCATTGATGCGGTTGCACAAACCAGCGAAGTTGTTCATCTCCATAATCTGCGAACCGATGTGCACATGCAGTCCAATCAATTTGATGTGGGGACAACGTTCAACGGCATCAATCACAGCGTCCAAATCGCCCAAGGCAATACCAAACTTATTCTCTTCTTTGCCTGTTGTGATGTAGTGGTGAGTGTCGGCTTCCACATTGGGATTGACGCGCAAGGCTATGTTGGCCGTTTTACCCTTAGCGGCGGCCAGTTCCTCTATCACCATCAACTCCGGGATTGACTCCACATTGAAACAAAAGATGCCGTAATCCAAGGCCAGGTTGATTTCCCAATCGGCCTTGCCTACACCGGCAAACACAATTTTTGAGGCTGGGAAACCGGCTTCAATGGCCGCCTTGACTTCGCCGCCGCTGACGCAGTCGGCACCCAATCCATATCCACGGATGATGCTGAGAATGCGTCGGTTGGCATTGGCTTTAAGGGCGTAATGCACCTCTATTCTGGCGGCCTTGGCCTGCTGGGTTAATACTTCCAACGTGTCTCGCAACACGGTGGTGTCGTAATAGTAGAAAGGCGTTTCTATACTGGAGAACGCCTGTAAGGGGAAAACACCCTTTCTATCCATGGGAATGGTTTACTTGTTGAACAGGTAATCGCTAAGTGCCTGCATGGCTCTGTGCTTGTCGGTGGCTTTGACCAGCATAGAAATGTTGTAGTTGCTGCCACCATAGGAGATCATGCGTACAGGGATGTCTTTCATGGCTGATACGACGGCTGATTCAAAGCCGACATTTTCCCATTCCAGGTCGCCCACAACGCAGATGATGACCATCTCCGTGTCGACTGTCACCGTGCCAAATTTCTTGAGTTCATCAATGATGTCCTGCAGGTGTTTGTTGTTATCGATGGTCAATGAAACACCTACTTCTGACGTGGCTATCATGTCGATAGGTGTCTGGTAGCTTTCAAAGATTTCAAAGATTTTACGCAGGAAACCATAGGCCAACAGCATGCGGCCCGACTTGATTTTGATGGCTGTAATGTTGTCTTTGGCGGCAACGGCCTTAATCTTGCCTTTTTCCGTCTTGTTGGAAATCATCGTACCAAAAGCCGTGGGCTGCATGGTATTGAGCAGACGTACGGGTATATTGGCCAATTTGGCGGGCAAGATACAGGTTGGGTGCAAAATTTTCGCACCGAAGTAAGCTAATTCAGCGGCTTCTTCAAAATGCAGGTGTGACACCGGACTGGTTTTGTCGACGATTCTAGGATCGTTGTTGTGCATACCGTCAATGTCTGTCCAGATCTGAATTTCTTCGGCCTTGATGGCGGCACCGATGAGTGAGGCCGTGTAATCGCTACCACCACGCTGCAGGTTGTCGACCTCTCCATAGGCGTTCAGGCATATGAAACCCTGCGTAATGAACAGGTTGACTCCTTCGTGAGCAGCCAACAAGGTGGCTAGATTTTCCTTGATGTATTCGGTGTCGGGTTCGCCATTTTTGTCAACCCGCATAAACTCCAGCGCTGGCAATAAGGCGGCGGAAGCCCCTTTTTCCAACAGGTAATGCGTGAACATGGTCGTTGAGAGCAACTCTCCTTGGGCCAACACGATCTTTTCTTCGAAAAGCGTGAACAGATTTTTGGTAAAGCTGCGGATATAGTCAAACCGTTCCTGTAAGAAATCGGCGATCAACTGCTTTGTTTCTGGTTTATCATACAACTCGTCAATGACACCGGCGTATTTCTGTGCCAACTTGTTGATGGTTTCGTTGGCGGCATCAGCGTTCCGTTTATACAGGTAGTCGGATATTTCCACCAAGGTGTTGGTGGTGCCCGACATGGCAGATAGAACGACTATTTTTGGCTGGCCATCAAGAATGAGGTTGGACACTTCTTTCATGCGCTGGGCAGATCCCACGGAGGTTCCGCCAAACTTCTGGACTTTCATGCTACGGTTGTCTTATTAGGGTTGTTTTATGATACAGCACTGCGTGCAAAGGTACATTTTTTTATTCAATCAGTCGATTGTTCTCACACTTGAGCACCCGACCGGGAAAGGTTTGTACGAAGCTCATATTGTGGGTACTCATCAATACGGTTGTTCCGGCCTCACGGATGTGATGGAGCAAACGAACGATCTCGGCACCGGTCTCCGGATCCAGGTTGCCGGTAGGCTCATCGGCCAGGATGATGGCCGGCGCGTTGAGCAATGCTCTGGCCATGACAACACGCTGTTGCTCGCCACCCGACAATTCGTGGGGCATCTTGTAGCCTTTGTTGGCCATTCCCACTTGTTCAAGCACTTCTCGGATACGTTCCTGTATCAACTGTTTGTCTTTCCAGCCTGTCGATTTTAAAACAAAGGCCAGGTTCTCATCGACATTCCTGTCAATGAGCAACTGAAAATCCTGGAAAACGATGCCCAATTTGCGTCTTAACAGGGGGAGGTGTTTGCGTTTAAGGGTATTAAGATTGAAATCCAATACGTTGGCCTCACCTTGACTGATGGGCACTTCTGCGTATAGGGTCTTCAACAGGCTACTTTTTCCCGATCCCACTTTACCGATGATGTACACGAACTCTCCTTTTTGGACAGTAAGGTTGACATGTTGGAGCACCAACAACTCATCACGGTAAATCTCCACATCCTTGTAGTCAATCAGGCATGTTTCTTCCATGGCTGTTATTTATGGCGTTTTTTCAATTCCTTGCCTAAGTCTTCCATCCGAAATCCTTTTGAGGTCAACAAGACCATCAGGTGGTAAATCAGGTCGGAGGCTTCATACAGAAAACCTTCATCGGTACCGTTGGTGGCTTCAATGACCGTTTCCACGGCCTCCTCGCCTACCTTCTGTGCCATACGATTGACACCGCTTTTGAACAAGGTGGTTGTGTATGATTTTTCCGGCATCTCAAGATAGCGTCTATCGATGAAGTCCTGGAGATAATGGAGAAAGGCCCAACCGTCTTTTTCATTCACTTCGTTGAAGCAGGTATCCCAGCCCATATGGCAAACGGGACCTGTGGGATTGGCCTGTATGAGCAGGGTGTCGTGGTCGCAGTCGTCAGTGATGGAAACTACTTCCAGAAAATGACCGCTTTCCTCACCTTTTGTCCACAGGCGGTTTTTGGTACGGCTGAAAAAGGTTACACGGCCCAGCTCCTTGGTTTTTTCCAAAGCGGCTTCATTCATAAAGCCCAGCATGAGCACCTTCTTGGTGGTGGCGTCTTGCACGATGGCCGGCACCAATCCATTCAACTTGCTATAATCCAAAGTCACGTTTCTTATGTTTTAAAGTTGATCGAATCAGAGACGTACGGTAACGCCTTCGTTCTTCAAATACGTTTTCAACTCAGGTATGCTGATTTCGCCAAAATGGAAGACACTGGCAGCCAGGGCGGCGTCGGCTTTACCCAGCTGAAAAGCATCCCTGAAGTGTTCTCGTTTACCGGCACCACCCGATGCGATGACGGGGATGTTCAGGTTGTCGGCCAGGGTAGCCAACGCTTCGTTGGGGTAGCCTTTCTTTACACCGTCGTGGGTCATACTGATAAATAGAATTTCACCGGCGCCCCTTTCCTGCGCCTCCCTGGCCCAACCGAAGAGATCCTTGTCGGTAGGTATGCGTCCGCCGTTCAAATAACAGCGCCACAGGTTGTCCTCCAGGTTGGCGTCAATGGCGACCACACAGACCTGTGACCCGAAATGGGCTGAGACTTCATCAATCAATCCCGGATTGCGCAGAGCGGCCGAATTAATGGAGACTTTGTCAGCACCGGCGTTGAGCAATACATCCACGTCCTTTAGTTCGTTGATACCACCGCCCACTGTGAAGGGAATACTGACCCGATCGGCCACTTTCCTTACCATATCCACAAAGGTTTTACGTCCTTCGTGTGAAGCCGTGATATCCAGAAAAACCAGTTCATCAGCGCCCTGTATGCTGTATTGATGACCCAATTCCACGGGGTCACCAGCGTGCCTGAAGTTTACGAAATTGACGCCTTTGACCGTTTGGCCGTCTTTGACGTCGAGGCAGGGTATGATGCGTTTTGCCAGCATAGAAAAAATATTAGGTGTTAAAGGTAGGTCATTTTTCAAGTTAAGCCAAGAAACGAGCCAACTCTTTCAAGGGAATCCTTCCCTCATAAATAGCCTTGCCGACAATGGCGGCAGGTAGCCCGGCTTCAGCCAGTTGTTCCAAATCCTGCATGGAGCCAACACCACCGCTGGCTACCAGGTATAATGATGGGTGGAGTTGTAGCACAGTCTTATACAATTCAACCGCGGCACCTTGCAGCATACCATCTTTACTGATATCAGTACAGATGACCTTGCTTATGCCCTCCTTGATGTAAGCATCCAGAAAGGGTTCCAAATCCAATTCGGTCGATTCTGTCCAGCCTGTAACCGCAATGCGGCCATCCTTGACATCGGCACCTAGTATGATACGGTCAGGGCCATAGGTCGACAACCAGCGTTTGAAGACATCGGGGGATTTAACGGCGATGCTGCCACCAGTCACCATGGCAGCGCCAGATGCAAAGGCTATTTTCAAGTCTTCATCGGTTTTCAGGCCGCCACCGAAATCTATGACCAGTGATGTTTTTGTGGCCAAACGTTCCAACACCTTGTGGTTAACAATATGGCTGGCCTTGGCACCGTCGAGGTCGACCAGGTGCAGCCTGCTGATGCCGCAATCTTCAAATTGCCTGGCAACCTCCAGTGGATCTTCGTTGTACACTGTCCGTCTGGTGTAATCGCCCTGTGACAAGCGCACGCACTTTCCGTCAATCAGGTCAATAGCTGGTATAATGTCCATGTTTATAGTTGCATGAAGTTGGTGAGCACCCGTTCTCCAGCCACACTGCTTTTTTCAGGATGAAACTGGGTGGCAAAAAAATTATCCTTGTGCAGGGCTGCACTATAGGGGTGTAAGTAATCGGTTCTGGCTATCGTCTGTTCACAGAAGGCGGCATAGTAGCTGTGCACATAATACACGTAATCGCCGGTTCCAACACCCTCGAACAAGGGTGTCTGGAGGTTCGTCAAGGTGTTCCATCCCATGTGCGGCACCTTATCTTCGTGACGCTGGGGTAGAAAGCGCTTAACGTCGGCATCAAAAATACCCAGGCACGCGGTATCACCCTCTTCGGAATGGCGGCACATCAATTGCAAGCCGATACAGATACCCAGCACCGGCTGTGTCAAACTCTTAATCAACGTATCCAGCCCGTGTTCCCTAAGGTATGCCATAGTGGAGGAGGCTTCGCCCACTCCCGGGAAGATGACCTTGTCGGCGGCTCTGATCAACGCTTTATCGTCGGTGACCAGGGGCTCGACACCGATACGGCGTAGGCCATGCACCACTGAGTGAATGTTCCCGGCGTTATATTTTATGATGACAACGTTCATAATGAACCGATTAGGAAAATACAACAGTCCTGTTCTGGTAAACGAGAATCTTACGCTCCAGGTGTTTCTCCACAGCCCTGGAAAGCACCATTTTTTCAATATCCTGTCCCCTGCGTACCATCATTTCGACGGTATCTTTGTGAGAGATGCGGGTGACATCCTGTTCGATGATGGGGCCGGCATCCAGATCGGCCGTCACATAATGGCTGGTGGCACCGATGATTTTAACTCCGCGTTCGTAGGCAGCATGGTAGGGCTTGGCTCCCACAAAGGCCGGTAACGTGGAATGATGAATATTGATGATGCGGTTGGGATAGGCAGCGACAAAATCGTCCGATAACACTTGCATGTACCGGGCCAACACGATAAAATTGACCTGATAGGAGGCTAACAACTCGAGGGTTCTGACCTCTTGTGCATCCTTATTCTCTTTCGTGATGGGGATATGGTGAAACGGGATACCAAATTTAGCCACAATGGGTTCCAGTTCTTCGTGATTGCTGATAACACATGGAATGTCCACATGCCAATCACCGGCATCGTAATGAGCCAGCAGATCGTATAGGCAATGGGATAACTTGGAAACGAAAAGGGCCATTCTAGGTTTGACATCCCCGAAATACAACCTGAAAGACATGCTGTACTTCACAGCATACAATGTCTGGAAATACTCTTCGATTTTCTCCCTGGGAATGGTAAACTGCTCCAACGACCACTCGACCCGCATAAAAAAGACGGAAGCCTTACGGTCTACATGTTGATCGAGGTAAAGTATGTTACCCTTATTTACATTGATGAAATCGGTCACCGCTGCCAGAATTCCTTTTTGGTCAGGACAATGGATAAGCAAAATGGCCGTATTGTCTGTCTGTTTCACGTGCTATGTACGTTTCAAGCCGGCGGTCCGGGATTTTTACCCCGCGAAGATAGCAAAAAAACGCCATAAACACGCGTTTTAGACCGTTTCTGTCAGCATAAACGACAAAAAACGAACGAATTGTCGCAATTTGACGGTTTATAAAAAAGGAGGGCCTTAATTTTGATGTTTGCATCAAATCGCCTATTTTTGCGTTATACAATTATGTTATATAACATCATATGGTAAAAAAGCAGGCTACAATCGACACCAAGGAGTTGGAACAACTCTGCGAGATTTGGGGCCTGCTAACCCCCGATGAACAGGAATACCTCCGCTCGAACTACCTCGTTCAACAATTCAAGAAGAATGAGATTCTGCACTATGAGGGGGACAAACCTAGTCATATGATGTGCCTGATGCAAGGCAAAATCAAAATTTATAAAGAAGGGGTGGGCGGGCGCAACCAGATTGTTCGGATACTGCAGCCAGTCAGCTACTTTGCCTACCGAGCCATCTTTGCAGACGGCAACTATAATACGACGGCATGTGCCTTTGAGTTGTCCACCGTTGTACTTATACCAAAGGAGGTTATCATGAAGCTGATCAACCAAAACTCCAGCGTCGCCTTCTTTTTTATCCGGCAACTAGCCATTGACCTGGGCATCTCCGACTCCCGCCAAGTAAACCTGACCCAGAAACACATCAGGGGACGGTTGGCCGAATCACTCATCTTCATGCGTGACAATTATGGGTTGGATGAGGATGGAGCCACCATCAACGTCTACCTATCAAGGGAAGACCTGGCCAACCTCTCCAATATGACAACATCCAACGCCATCCGCACGTTATCGATGTTCGTTTCAGAACGGGTCATCGCCATGGATGGACGCCGCATCAAAATCATCGACGAAGAAAAACTCCGTAAAATAAGTCGGTTAGGCTAAGCTTGACTTGATTTGTTCGACCAGGACAGGAATAGGCTCCAGGGCATTCAGCCAGTGGATGGTGATACCTCGACGTTCCATGCCCCTGAACCAGGTCATCTGCCGCTTGGCAAATTGATGGATGGCAATCTCCAGATCGTGGACCATGGACTCATAGCTCCGACACCCCAGCACATATTCCCCCACGTATTTGTATTCCAGCCCATAATACAACAGGTCCTCGGCTGGAACCTTCGTTAACAGACCGGCCACTTCTTCCACCAGACCTTCCTGCAAACGATCATGCAGCCGTTGAGAGATTCGCCGCCTGCGTTCCTCCCTGTCCAGGCTCAGGCCAAAGACCACAGATGGAATCGTCGGGAAACCAGCCGTCAATTCAGGATGTTCAGCATAGTAGGTCTCAATTTCAATGGCACGGACGGCACGTTTCACCGTATCCACATCCGTGGTATTGTGCAGCGACTTAAAGGTAGCCAAGCGCCGTGTCAACGTGTCTAGATCCAACTGTTCCAGCTCAGCCCTCAGGGAGGGATTGGGTGGAACAGGCACCAATTTGTAGCCCCTCAACACAGCCTCCAGGTACAAACCGGTGCCTCCACAGAGGATGGCCTGTCGTCCCCTTTCCTTCACACCGGACCAGGCCTGCAGGAAATCATGTTGAAACTCAAACACATTGTACTTGCAACCGGCATCCAACCTATCAATCAGATGATAGGAAACCTGGTAATCTCCAACCAGGTAGTCGCCCAAGTCTTTGCCAGTGCCGATGTCCATGCCCTTGTAGACCTGCCTCGAATCAGCGCTCAGTATCTCCCCGTCAAGAGCGGCAGCCAAATGGGCAGCCAACCGGGTTTTACCGCTGGCCGTCGGCCCCAACAGAGTGATTAAAAGAGACTTATCCATATATTCAAGAGGGTTGAATCGCTTAATGCCGCCCAAAAATAGTGATTTTTTGCGCTAAAATGCCTATCTTCGCCATTAATGGCAGCGATAAACGCCTGCCTTCAAACCAACCACCCTCAACACTGTCCCATGATACAACTATCCGGTCATATTGTCGACGTGGTTGCCGGTCGCATTTACGACGGCATCATGACGCTAGAAGATGGCATTATCCGACGCATCGAACCCGCCGAGGTGGTAGACAACCAATACCTGGTACCCGGCCTGATTGACGCCCATGTACACATTGAAAGCTCCATGATGCTCCCCTCGGAGTTCGCCAGACTGGCCCTGCCCCACGGCACCGTCGCCTGCGTGAGTGACCCCCACGAGATAGCCAATGTTTGCGGCGTAGCTGGCATCGATTACTTGATTGACAACAGCAAAACGGTGCCTTTGAAATTTTATTTCGGTGCCCCCTCCTGCGTACCAGCCACCGCTTTTGAGACTTCCGGTGCCACGCTCGATGCGGAAGCTGTCAAATCATTGTTGCAACGAAACGACATACACTACCTGGGAGAAATGATGAACTTCCCCGGAGTCTTATACAGTGACGAGCAGGTACTGCTCAAACTGGCCGCCGCCAAGGAAGCCGGCAAGCCCATCGATGGGCACGCTCCCGATTTGTCGGGCGACGACCTGAGGACTTACGTCAATGCTGGTATTAAAACGGATCATGAGTGCATGACCGTCAATGAAGCCTTGGAGAAAATTGCCCTGGGTATGCATATTCTGATCAGAGAAGGCAGTGCTGCCCGCAATTTCGACACCTTGATTCCCTTGATTGCCTCCAATCCTGAGCGGATCATGTTATGTTCCGACGATAAACACCCGGACGATTTGCTCAAAAACGGTCACATCAACAGCCTGGTCGTACGTGCGCTAAAACTAGGGTACGATCCCATAACTATCCTGCGAGCCTGTTCGCTTAATCCCATCAAGCATTACAAACTGGATGTCGGGCTCTTGCAACCCGGCGACAAGGCCGACTTTCTGATAGTGGACAACCTCCAGGATTTCCGCATTACAAGCACCTGGATTGAAGGTCAAAAGGTGGCTGAAAAGGGGCAAGTTTTGTTTGAACGAATTCAACCACAACCTCCCGTCAACGCTTTCGAAGCTGCGCCAATCACTGCGGCCGACCTCAGGGTTGAACAAACCGGCAACCTGATCACCATCATTGTCGCCGAAGACGGTCAGCTTTACACCCGCTGCGAGCAGGCCGAACCGCTGGTCGTTGACAACAACCTGGTCTCCGATACCGATAGAGACCTTTTGAAACTCGTCGTTTACAACCGCTATGAGCCGGCCAAACCGGCCATTGGTTTCATCAAAAACATTGGACTCAAACGGGGTGCCCTGGTATCCACCGTGGCACACGACAGCCATAATATTGTGGCCGTTGGAACTTCCGACGAATTGTTAGCCGCTGCCATCAACCGCATCATCAGCAGTAAAGGGGGCATTTTGGCCATGGATGAAACCGAAGCATGCCTGCTACCTCTCCCTGTAGGCGGCATTCTATCTGACGCCGATGGTCACGCTGTTGCCCAAGGCTATGAACAGGCTGACGCTTTGGCAAAAGCCTTTGGTTCTCCGCTGCGGTCGCCTTTCATGACGCTGGCGTTCATGTCTCTAGCTTGCATACCAGAAATCAAACTCACTGACAAAGGGTTGTTTGAAATCATGAAGTTGTCGTATACGGATTTACAGTGCTAAAATAGCACAGTACACGTATAATAAAGGTGCCTCTTTGCTTAACGCATGAGGCACCTTTTACATTTAGTACTAAAAGAAAAACGCTCCTTTGCAGGAGCGTTTCTTTTATGGTTTGTCTTCCGAATTATTTTACGGAGTCCATGTGGGCGATTAGATCGAGTACCTTGTTTGAATAACCCCATTCGTTGTCATACCAGCTAACCAGCTTAACGAAGTTGCCATTCAAAGCGATACCTGCACCAGCGTCGAAGATGGAAGTACGAGCATCGTGGATGAAGTCGGTAGAAACAACAGAGTCTTCGGTGTAACCCAGGATACCCTTCATTTCATTTTCGGAAGCAGCCTTAACAGCAGCCTTGATTTCATCATAAGTAGCCGCTTTTTCCAAACGAACGGTCAAGTCAACAACCGAAACGTCAGCGGTGGGGACGCGGAAAGCCATACCCGTCAACTTACCGTTCAAGGCAGGAATAACCTTACCTACAGCCTTGGCTGCACCGGTGGAAGAGGGAATGATGTTACCCAGGATGGAACGACCACCTCTCCAGTCTTTGTTGGAGGGAGCGTCAACAGTCTTCTGAGTGTTGGTAGCAGCGTGAACCGTGGTCATCAAACCTTCGACGATGCCGAATTTGTCGTTGATAACTTTAGCCAGCGGAGCCAGGCAGTTGGTGGTGCAAGAAGCATTGGAAACGATGTCCATGTCCTTCTTGTAAGCGTCAAGGTTTACACCGCATACAAACATGGGTGCATCAGCGGAGGGAGCAGAAATAACCACTTTCTTAGCACCACCCTTCAAGTGAGCGGACGCTTTTTCAGTTGTGGTGAAAACACCCGTTGACTCAACAACGTATTCTGCACCAGCAGCGCCCCAAGCGATGTTGGCGGGATCTTTTTCAGCAAAGAAAGCGACTTCTTTACCATTGATAAACAATTTACCGTCTTTGTTTTCGGCTGTGCCTTGGAACCTACCGTGAACAGTGTCGTAGTTCAACATGTAAATCAGGTAATTCAGATCCAGGAATGGGTCATTCACTGCGACGATCTGCACATCGTTCCTTTCCTGAGCGGCACGGAACACCAAACGGCCGATACGGCCAAAACCGTTAATACCTACCTTAATCATTTTTATGCGAATTATGTGTGTAACTTGAATCGACCACAAAAGTACACATTTTGTGGCAAACGGCGAAAAAAAGCGCGTTTTTTTTAGGCACGTCCTAACAACCGCACGGCGATTTGCAGGCAGCCAGTACCAAAACGGCAAGTAGCAGCAATCCAGCGATGAGCAAACGATGTTTCATGAAGTCTTTCTGTTCCGTTTTGACACGCAAAGATACTTTTTTTCCTTTCCAACACAAGAACAACTTATCAGGATATAGGTAAAAAAACGTACTTTTGCAGCCATAAACTACAGCGCAAAATTAAGCCCCATGCAAGAACGTATCCTCATCCTTGATTTCGGGTCTCAAACCACCCAACTCATTGCTCGTCGCGTCCGTGAACTCAGCACCTACAGCGAAATCGTCCCCTACAACAAGTTCCCCGAAGATACTGAAGGCATCAAAGGTGTCATCCTATCCGGCAGTCCCTTTTCCGTGTATGATGAAGCAGCGTTTAAGATTAATGTCGCTCAGTTGAGGGGCCGCTACCCCATTCTCGGCATTTGCTATGGCGCCCAGCTCATCGCCCATCAGGCCGGTGGCACCGTTGAATCCGCCGGATCCAGGGAATATGGCCGTGCCAACTTGTCATCCTACAAGGCTGGCAACCGCTTACTGGAAGCCTTCACCGCCAACTCCCAAATCTGGATGTCACACGGCGACAGCATCACCAGCGTGCCCGACACCTTCGAAACCATCGCATCCACCAAGGATGTACCCATTGCCGCCTACCACATCAAGGGCGAAGACACCTGGGGCGTACAATTTCACCCCGAAGTCTTCCACACCGTTGAAGGCACCAAATTACTCGACAACTTCCTGACGATTTGCGGATGCAGCAAAACCTGGTCACCCGCCTCTTTTGTAGAACATACCGTCGCCGCTTTGAAACAGCAAGTGGGTACCGACAAAGTCGTTCTTGGTTTGTCTGGCGGTGTTGATTCCTCCGTCACAGCCGTCCTGCTCAACAAAGCCATTGGCAAACAGCTTACCTGCATCTTTGTCAACCACGGTTTGCTGCGTAAGAATGAATTCGAACAGGTACTGAAGGATTACGAACACCTGGGGCTCAACGTGATTGGCGTCGACGCCAGCCAACGTTTCTACGATGCCCTGGCAGGTGTTACCGACCCCGAAAAAAAGCGCAAGATTATCGGCAAGGGCTTCATTGACGTGTTTGACGAAGAAGCCACAAAATTGAGCGATGTTAAATGGTTGGCACAAGGCACCATTTACCCTGACATCATCGAATCCCTTTCCATCACCGGCACGACCATCAAATCACACCACAATGTGGGAGGTCTGCCCGAAAAAATGAACCTCAAACTCTGCGAGCCCCTCCGCCTTCTGTTCAAGGATGAAGTACGCAAGGTTGGTCGTGAATTGGGTATGATGCCGCACCTGCTCAACCGCCACCCATTCCCCGGTCCCGGACTGGGTGTCCGCATCCTGGGAGACATTACCCCGGAAAAAGTGCGCGTACTACAGGAAGCCGACGCTATCTTTATCGACAACCTGCGCGAAGCGGGTTTGTACGATAAGGTATGGCAGGCGTTTGTTGTATTACTGCCCATCAAGTCGGTTGGTGTCATGGGGGATGAACGTACCTACGAAAATGCCGTCGCCTTGCGTGCCGTATCTTCCACCGATGCCATGACAGCCGACTGGGCACACCTGCCTTATGAATTCCTGGCCAAGGTTTCAAACGAAATCATCAATAAGGTGAAAGGTGTCAACCGCGTCACCTATGATATCTCTTCGAAGCCACCGGCAACCATAGAATGGGAATAAGATAAGAACGAGATACTAAAAAAAGGATGCCTCCCATGACGGGGAGGCATCCTTTTTTTAGTACGTACTGCATGCTTTTTTCTTTTTGACCACCATCCTGATAAAGAAGCCAATCAGCAGGAGGTACATGCCCAGAGAGAGCCATTCGGCACCAGCGGATGCCACCCAGCCACTCAAGACCCAATTAACACCGAAGAAGCGGATGGCTGCGCTGACCACGCCCATCAAAGCACCACCGGCAATAAAACCAGAAGCAATCAAGGTACCCAACTCACCACGTTCCTCATTGAGCGCCTTGTCCTTGGTACGTGTGGTGACAAACCAATGGATCAGTCCACCCACCAACAGGGGTAAGTTGAGTTCGAGGGGAATGAACATACCCAGTGCAAAAGCCAAAGCAGGCACCTTAAACAAGGTCAACACAATAGCCAGCAAAGCGCCAACGCCGTACAAGAACCAAGGGGCCGAGGTACCGGACATGAGCGGATCGATGACGGCAGCCATGGCATTAGCCTGAGGAGCGACCAGAGCACCTTCGCCCGAAAATCCGTAGGTTTTGTTTAAGATGATGAGCACACCACCAACGGTTGCCGCGGAAACCAGCGTTCCCAAAAATTTCCAGCGTTGCTGAGTGGCCGGCGTGCTGCCCAACCAATAGCCAATCTTCAAGTCGGTAATGAAGCCACCGGCCATGGAAAGCGCCGTACATACGACACCACCCATAATCAGGGCGGAGACGATGCCACCTGTGCCCTTCAAACCGACTGCGACCATGATGACAGAAGCCAGGATCAGGGTCATCAGGGTCATACCAGATACGGGATTGGTACCCACAATGGCAATGGCGTTGGCTGCTACCGTCGTAAACAGGAAGGCAATGATACCCACAACCAAGATACCCACCACTGCATGCAACAAATAGAAGTTCATGACCCCAAAGAAGAAGAAGGCGAATACCACCAACAAGGTCACGATCACACCGATAACCACAATCTTCATGGGAAGATCCCGCTGCGTTCTGGGTTCCACGGCAACAGCCTGCTTTGACCCACCGGTAAATTCCTTGGAGGCCAACCCTACGGCCGATTTAATAATCGGCCAGGATTTGATGATGCCGATAATACCTGCCATAGCGATACCACCGATACCAATATGTCTGGCGTAATTTCTGAAAATAGCTTCAGGATCCATGCCGGCCACCGCATCGAGGATGGCTGGATTCAGACCTTGTAGTACAGGATCGCTCAACTGCCCCAAGACAGGCACCAGTATCCACCAAACCAAAGCAGAGCCGGCACAGATAATGGCCGCATATTTCAGGCCAACGATATACCCCAGACCTAGCACAGCGGCTCCCGTATTGATTTTGAACACCAGGCGTACCTTTTCAGCCAAAGCTTCTCCGTAGGGAAGCACCCTGGAAGTGAAGACTTCGCTCCATGAACCGAACGTCGCAACGACGAAATCGTACAAGCCACCTACCAGACCGGCGATGAGCAGGGGTTTGGCCTGACTCCCTCCTTTTTCACCGGAAATCAGCACCTGAGTGGTCGCTGTCGCTTCGGGGAAAGGGTACTTGCCGTGCATTTCCTTGACAAAGTATTTCCGGAAAGGAATCAGAAAAAGAATACCTAAAATACCACCCAGCAATGAACTCATGAACACCTGAATGAAATTGACGGTCATGTCGGGGTATTTGGCCTGAAGAATATACAAGGCTGGTAAGGTAAAGATGGCACCGGCCACAATGACACCAGAGCTAGCCCCTATGGATTGAATGATGACATTTTCGCCCAATGCATTTTTACGTTTGGTCGCACCTGACAGTCCGACGGCGATGATGGCGATGGGGATGGCAGCTTCAAACACCTGCCCTACCTTTAAGCCAAGGTAGGCTGCCGCTGCTGAAAACAAGACAGCCATGAGCAGGCCCCAGGTTACCGACCAAGCATTCGCTTCCGGGTAGGTTTTACCGGGTTTCATTATGGGTTCGTACGTCTCATCAGGTGCCAGTTCCCTGAATGCGTTTTCGGGCAAGCCGACAGGCGTTTCTTCGTTGGGTGTCTTCATAAGAATGGATAATTTTGAGCCCGAAGATACAAAATTGTTGGTATACACAGTGCCCCGAACGTGTTAACATCCGGGGCACTGCCATATGAATAAACGATTATTCGTCGTGCGACCTAGCGCTTAATCACCTTGATGGTTTGTTTCGACCCGGCTGATTCAACCTGTAACAGATAGACACCGGCATCATAGGATGTCAAGTTCAAGGTCATGTGTTCACCTTCAGCCTTTCGCGTGGACATCAATTGTCCGGTCAAGCTGTACAGTTTCACAGTAGACTTGCCACTCAAGCCCCTTAGGTTGATGTAGTCACTGGTCGGGTTGGGGTAAACATCCATACCCATCGTTGCAGCCTTTTCAAGCCCCACAGGAATATTACCACCAAGAATATTGACAGCATTCTTCCATAAGGTATAGTTGGCAGGAGTTATGTTGGCGCCGTTCAGACGACACAATGCACCAAAGTTCATGCCAAACGTAATAAGGCGTGTATTCAGTGTTTGACCGCCTAAAACAGTACCGGCAGGCATGTCATTCACACAGATGGCAGGCGTCATGCCGGTCGGATAGGCCAGCAGCGTACCATCCACACCTAGAACACCAGTAGCCACATTCAAGGCTTTCGTACCCACGGCACCCAAGTCGTTGGCTGGTTCTGTAAACATGACAACCGAGTCTCCGTCAAAAGTCAGACCGACAAACATTGGATTCGCCTGATTGGCAGGAGCGACGGAGAGGGAGAGCACGTTGGTCGTCGCTTCAGCTCCTGTACCAGTAGCTCCGGCAGCCAACGCCCGTTTTTCCTTGAATGCATAGGTCTTGTTGTACAAGGTAGGAATACTCAAGTTGGACAGACCCAGCGCCTTGCCTGGCATCAAAATGCCTGCATTTCCACCCATGGATTCCTGGATAACCAGAACATTGTAGGGGGACTGGTCAAATTCAACAGCAGCACCTTGATCGGCCAGGACGTTCAGTGTCACATTCAAATTAGCCTCAGCACTCAGCATGCGGTAGATGGGATCGTTCTGTACTGAATCGGCCGTGGCATCCATGGCCTTTTTGTAGGTGATGTAACCCACATTGATGACACCGGCAGCGTTGGTCCTTTTCGAAAGCACCGAAGAACGTTTACTCATGGCACCAACAGCATTAACCGCAGCCACTTGCATATAGTAGCCGGTGTTGGCCTTCAATTGATCAAGCACCGTGTAGAGTTCCGTCACGCTGATGGGGGTGGTCGAAGCCAAGAGAGATGGTGCATTTGCCACGTACAGGTTGTACGACACGGCAGCTTCAGCAGCTTCCCAGCTCACCTTCATGGAGTGATCGGTCACATTGGCCGTTTGGGGTTTAGCCATCGTCAACGAGGAATAGGGCAGCGTGGTGGCCGTCACAACATCGGAAGCCATACTGGCCGTATCAATGCCGTTGACCCTCAGTGTGAAGTTCACCTTGGTGTCAGCCGGTAAGTCACCCAACGTGCAGTCCAAACCTGTCGTCGTAAATAGTGCCAGGTCACTGGTGTCAGCCTTAGTCCAATAGGAAACCGTGTAATTGACAGCTTCCTCATTGGCAGCCCAACTGAGTGTCGCCTTGCTGATGGTAACCGTGCCCAGGGTAGGAGCCGCCGGCTTATGCTGACTCAGACTGACAGTTGTTTCAGAAACCATATCGGATATGATGCCCAAGTTGCCCTTCACATCCATGGCTTGTACCATGAAATGATAAGCCACACCCGTTTCCAGGTTGCTGGCTCTATAGGTTGTCGCGGTGACCGTATCGATGGCCAAACAAACAGAATCAACCATGTAAGGGATTTGCTCATAAATGATCACACTATCAATGTGGTTGTAGCCGATGGAATCACCGTTCATGTAATGCAAGGTATCGGCCACACGCACTACATAGCGATCGGCTTCCTTGTTTTCCGTCCAGCTGATGGTCAACGCCTTAGAGACAACAGAGGCCACAGTGATCGTTGGCTTGCCTTCGCCGGCCACATAGGTCGTTCCTGTGGTTTTCAATTGCATGCGGGCTGCTCCACCTGCTTTATTGGTATCATTTCCACCGTTTAGGGCTGTCACACCGAGGTAACCTTTATTAAAGACACCACCAAACATGGCGCGCTTGCGACCCTGAACCGTATAATAGTTGGTTCCGCTCTTCGCACAATGAGCCATAATCACCCATTCCTGGTCATCGCTGCCTGGTGTATACGTAGCCGTTCCCATCACTGTTGAATCGTTAACATAAGTGATGTATTGCTTGGTCAAGCGGTTCTGGAACACATAGCGGCCGTTTTCGACGCGTTTTACTTTCCAATGGCTGCCTTCGGCCACAGCGGGTGTAGCCGAGAAACGCACTGAATCGATACCAGCAACCTGGCAAGCCAGCTCACCCGTATTACGTGCTCCGATTTTCAAGTAGCTGACATCGGTGTAGTTTTGGATGTCACCAAAGGTCAGAGATTCCATCGGGCAAACCCTGAAGGCATTGGTGGTCACCGTATTATTGGCCACAGCAGGCATCAGTTTCATGCTGTCAACCCTCATGGCCATATCGTATTCAGCAGCTGAACCGGACACAGCTGGCCAGAACGTATAGACGTTGATCCAGTCGTTGTTGGAAGGTGCTGATGCATTGAGCGAGATTTGCCAGCCGGCAGCTGTTTCAGAGGCTACCAGCGCATTGCCCTCGCCCCACGACAGGTACTTGCCTGTGACATGGTTTTTCACATTCCAAACTTTGTTGGTTGTATCGGCCAGGATTAACTGCCATTGCGACGACAAGGCATTGCTCAAACCGCACCACAGTTGGCCGTTTGCATCAGCGGCGATTTGACGTTCAGTGGCCATATAGCCAGTGGCACTTCCTTCACCAAACAAGGCATACACACCTGCAAATGTACCCGCCCCCAACATGGTTTGTTTGTCACGCAGGTAGATGCTTCTTGTGGTAAACGTGATGCCAACAGAATCGGCCATCAAGGCGGCATCATCAGCATGGGCGATGGCACCTTGTTTGAGAATCAAGACATACTCGGTTTTGAAAACCAGCGGATCAGTCACGGTCAATGTCTTCTCATTCACAGAGAAGGTAGCCTGTACCCCATTCAACGTGATTTTTGACGAATCAAGCACCTGAATATTCTGGTCGAATTCAATGACTATATCAGTTGTATCAGCCGTCACTGACCCGTTAACAGGAGTGGTAGCCTTGAGGGCAGGTTTCAGAGGTATCACCACTACGGAAAGGGAGAAAGCAGAAGCACTTCCTATCTTCAAGGTGTCAGCACCCGCGATAAAGGTCACCAGGTTATTGTCCACAGCGGCTTCATAACCGACAGCGTTGGCGGTCAAGACGCCATCTGCTCCCAGGTACTTGGTTCCATACATCAGTTGTATAGCACCCGATTCCGTTTTAGCTGCATTGATCATGGCTGCAGAATCGACGGTCGAAACCAGTTGGAAGGTGGTATCGGTCAACAAGCCCACATAATCTGTGCCAGCCTTCATATGGTACTTTTCGGCTGGCAGCACCAACCCGGCCTTGAAGGCAGCCACGGCGGCTTTCAGCACTGGCATGGCAGCTTCCATCGCTTTCCAGTCTGAACCATCGTAGGCGGCCTGAGCCGAAGTAATGGCAGTCTGCAAGCTGGCTTTCAAACCAGAGGTGTAATTCAACAGGTCAGTACCTTCGGTTATGGTACGGGCCGCTAGAGCCTTGGCTACATCCAGATCCTTACCCAATAGTGGTTTGTAAACCATCGCTTTGGGGTAAGCATACAAGAATGAAACGCAATCGGAACGTTTCAAGAGCATTTTACGCCACATGTAGCCTTTCAGTAAGGTTCTATTGCCGTTGTACACAAAACCAAACGGCATAAACGTGGCGTAGGATTTACCTGAGTTGGCACACAGCACACCGGATTTGGTTCCGGCAGCCCTATAATCTGATATGGCAAAATCGATGGGTGTCGACGACATTGAAACAGCTGAGTACTCCGTACCGGAGGTGGCACCATCCAGATACAAACCGCTCAGCACGTTTTTGACTTTGAAATTCCCAGCTGTCGCACTGGCTTCGATGCTCCAGTAATACTTGGCATTGGCCGTATCCGATACCGCCTCAACGGCCATGCTCGTACCGTTGGCATAGGCAAAATGGACATACTGTTCGGCTAACCAGTTTTCTTCGGGCTTGGTGCCATTGAAACCGGTGATGGCGTAGAAATAGTTGGAGTCAGGTACAAAAGCAGCTGTGTCTTTTACCCAATACGGAGCGGTAGTCACTACAACCGGTTTAGGGTTGGTCAATGTGATTTCACGGAAATGGAGCCCACCATCTGTGGTAAGGGTTACAGTCCCATCTTCAGTAATCAAAAAGACGTTGGTATTGACAACGAGCGAAGTAGCATCGCCTCCAATACGCGTGCAATTGGAGGTCGTTGTTACACCTCTGGCAGTCGATGAACTGGCTGTATAGGTAACGACCGTCAGCGTATCGCCCGCATTACATCCGGGCACATTCAGCTTAAGCCCAGCACCGTTCAGCATCAACCGACCAGGATTGGTATCGAAGTCAATACGCAATTTACCAATGGCCGTGGCCCCAAGGGTGAGGCCATCCATTTCTGCGATGGCTACGCCGTTTGCCATAACGGCAGCATCGGCAGCAATCGCAACACGATTGGAGTAGCGTGTGGCGCTTTCTTTTTTCCAATTGACTGCCGTGTCGGCTTCCAAATTGGCTAGCGTCGTCGCACTCCAATCCATCAAGTTCCAATGCTTGTCAGCATACGTTAATGAGCTCATCAAAAAGAGGAGCACAAACGTAAAGAGTAACGTTTTTTTCATGTGTTAAGATTTAAGGTTATTTTCCCTTCATTGTACATACCTAAGCAAAAATGGGACCGCTAAAAGTAAACTAAGTTAACCATCCCTTTGTGTACTAATTGTTAGAAAGTGTGCTTTTTCTGACACGGGTGTAATTTACCCAACACTGAAAGCATCGCGCCTAACAGTCAATTGGTCCCTATATAGAACGATCCATCAAAGGTTGCCCGGCTTTGGGTAGCCATGTAGCAGCCTTAACATGCTCAATAATGATTCATCTATTTATTCAAATCTCTCAACCATTTCTCCAGCATATCAGTCCATTGACGCTTGTAAGGGAAGCTGTCTTTATAACCCCAGCCATGCATTCCGGCTGGATAAATATGCAATGTCGCGGATATCTTTTTTGCGTTTAATGCTTTAAAATAGGTAATACCATGATCTGGAGGAGTCGTCCTATCATCAGCCGAACAGAAAATGATAGCTGGAGGTGTTTCTGCCGTAACGTGTTTGTCGTTCGAATACTTATCCATCATTTCATCCAAGGCATTTTCACCAAACATGATTTTGGCAAAGGGCTTGTTTAAAATAATGGCAGGGTAAAACAGAATCTGGAAATCGGGCCTGTCTTCGTTGGATGTATAATGTGTAGCTGCAGAAGAAGCCAAATGCCCCCCGGCTGATGAGCCCATGATACCAATATTATTTGATACTACCCCCCACTGGTTCCCCTGTTGCCGCATTATCCGTATGGCTTGCAACACATCTGCCATGGGTACTTCAAAATGGCCGTTGGGCATCCGGTATTTTAACACGGCGTAGGTTATACCCTGTTCATTAAACCATGCAGCCATGTCGTGTCCTTCATGTTGCATGGCCAGACGGATATACGCACCACCGGGGCAGGCAATGATAGCCATACCGTTGCCATTCTTTGCAGGGTAGACAGTGAGTGTCGGATTGGTCACGTTGGATACCCGTCCATTTTCCAACAGGATTTCATCTCCGGATAGTCCATTGCTGTTAGGTGCTCCATTTGGCCACAGCGGAACAACAATCGGATGGATGACTTGTTTCTTTTCATAGGCAAGCACCTTCCACAACGTATCAATCCTGGCTTCAGGATCCCACGCTCCACCAAACGTCCACTTTGCAGTTATATCGGAAGCGTTGGGGCTACCTTTCGCCAATTGAAGGTTGTCTCTCATCCAATCAAACGTACCGCCTATTCGTTGTATGTTGTACATATACACCCGTTGTCCCCAGGGGCAGGAATCAAGCACTTGATCCGTATAAGCGTAACCAATAGGATGATCGATGATCTTATCTGTCATGGTACAGTTGAGCAGGTAGAATTGGGAATCGTGATGATAACGGCCCAGCGTAACCGGACTCTTTGAATCAAAATGAGAGTCAGTAATAACCAATTTTTTATCGATGTCGCCACGGCCATCGTGCCAAATCATCGCACGGCCATCGCCATAGAAGGTACAGCGTGTGGCATAGCACCACCCACGTGGGCACAAGAAGTCCACACCAGGGCAACGCAAATCAAGGTCTGCATGGTAGTACATACCATTTCCACTCGGAGCCCACAAGGATAAGGCATCGTTTCCGTCAGCCCAAACGTTGCAGTTGATGACAATGGTTCGGGTAGCCCTTCCAAAAATGGCCATTTGATGGGTGGTTGTTTTTTCAACGGTGGAACCATAATTATTATAAACAGTTAATCCACTGATTATGCAATCATTGGCACCCTCTTGCAAGACAATAACGCCGTTACTCGGTCGTTTTCCTTTGTATTCCTTGACGGGACTTTTTCCGGCTATCTCTGCAAGGATAATGCGCGTGCTGTCACGGTGCTCACCGAGCAAGACAATATTTGGCTTATCGATGATCACCTTCTGGTTGTAAATACCATTCTTGATGAATATCACATACGGTTGTTCAGGTTTGTCAGGTGCCGCTTCGATGGCTGCCTGAATGCTTTGCCCTGGTGCCACAACTGCCTGATAGGATGCAGCATGCAATCCAGTTTGCAACACAACACAGCAGATAAGGCAAAAGATGATCCTTTTCATGGTATTTACACTTTTGAAGCCAGGCTTCCTATTTCAAAAAGTCTTCCCGATAGGGACTGAATACATCAAGCAGCGTTCCAGCCTCAAGACAGGTGGTTCCATGCTGTTGATTGGGTGCAATGTACAAACCCTCTCCTTGTTTTATGACCGTTTTCACACCATCGATGGTAAACTCAAAGACGCCATCGATGCAATACGTTGATTGGGTGTGCGGATGCGCGTGAGGGGCACCAACAGCCTGTTTTTCAAAACGGACCTTAACCATCATCAGCTGTTTATCCCATCCCATGATTTGACGTGAAACGCCACCTCCAAGGTCTTCCCAGCCCTCATTGGCGGGAATGAATTGTTTACTTGCCATACTATCTGAATTTATATTGGATTCCTGTTTTTTGTTGTCGTTGATTGAGGCTCATCGAGCATGCCTTTTGCTTGTACCAAGTAATCAATCAAGATCTTCATGTTTCGGATGTATTGAGCCGTTGAAAGGTACAATTGATCTGTTGTGTCTCGATAGGGTGACGTGTCTGCCTCATCACCCACATTGGTCGAAGCATACGCTGTTGTCGAAGCCTTCATTCCTCCTTCACCCCTGTAGGGATGGCTGGTAAACGCGTGCTTGACCAACCACCTGCCTCGATCATCCAACGCACTCAATACCTGATCAACGCGTATAGTATCGCCCAAGAATGGGGAAAGTGGTCTATTAACACGAAAAGCAGACTGAGGGAGCTTGACACCCTTGTACCTACCCACTTTGAGGGGTGAGTCTTTAGTCGCCTCTTCAACCGTAAGGTTAGCAACACGCTGGTACTCCGCCTTCAGATGCTCGACAGGTATGATCCGTTTTGCTCCGTAATGAGCCAACGGCAGGTCGTCTTTATCATTGACATAATACGCGCCGTTAGCGACATTTGAACCATTCCGATGAACATATACGGGGGTGCCTGTCTTCACATCAACAAAGGCTGGATGCGTCGCACCTCTTCCGGAAGCATCCTGAGGCAACCTGTTTTTTTCCAGCCATTTGATTGCATCAGGCACACGGGACAAGAAACGACGATCACCTGTATATTGATAAAACGTGAGCAGAAGCATGGCGTTGACATAGGTGGTTTGGGACAAGAAGGCAGCAGGTTCGTAACTACGCGCACCGGCTACTTTCATATCTAAGGACAGTTGTTGCCCCCAGGCACCACAAGCATCTTGAGACAACAGGTAAAAATCCATACCCCGAAGAATGGGATCAAGGAAGCGGACTTCACCCAAAACCTCATAACACTGCAGTAAGAATTGGATGTTTTCCCAAATGACATCGTCGTTGAAGGTATAATAGCCCGTATAGTCAATCCCATCATCTTCGTTCAGGTCCTTTTTTTTGGGGTAGCGTTGAGGCCAACCACCGTTAGGATACTGAGCGTTGAGAATGCAATCGATGGCTTTTTCCAACGATGGCTTGTACTGAGGTTCCAGCTTTTCCAGGTACATGCATAAAAGAAAGCGGGCAGCATTTGACGTGACATCATCATCAAAGGTTGAGTTGCCGTAGTACCGATGGAACTCTTCCAAGCGCCATCCATTCTTGCCAATGGTTTTGTACCACTGCTTTAGGGAACGGTCTCCGGCAAAATCAATCATATAATTCCAACCACCTTCAGGCAGTTGACCCCAAATCAGCGCATGGGCCACTTTTTGAGCGGCCTGGTAATAGTACTCATCCTTGGTGGTGTGATAGGCATCAAGAAAGAGGTACCCCATACTGACAGTTCCAGGATCTTGTACCCAAATCATGGTTGGATAAGCTTCCATTTCACCCCATCGCCTTGAAAAGTCGGGCAAATAAGAGGACACATAGCCACCGTTGGTACTCACACTATCGACCATATACCGTGTGGCTTTAAGCATAGCACGCTCTACCTCATTCACTGAAACAGACATCTGTGCTACTGAAGATAGGGCTCCAGTGCACGGGCATGTTAGCAATAGTAACCGAGCGATACCAACGAATGATCGATGAATCATACCGTCCTTTATTAATCCAAAGTACGACTAGTGAATTCAACAAAAGTGTCAAAAGGGTCAGATTAGTTGGCCTTGCTCAATTCCAGACATGCCCTGATAAAGGGGCCGGTGGCCTTAGGATCGTCCTGGCGTACCCGCTCACTGATGTAGTATTCAAAGGAACCGTCCCGGTAAGGATTCCCACCGAGTCCAGCCACACTACACGTCTGCGTGATACTAAGGGTGCCATCAGGATTAAACGCCAGAAATTGATGAAGCAAGCCCCTGAAACCTTTATGAACAGCCGTCATGTAGCTTTGGTCCAGGTATCCTTGGTTGACACCTTTCACCAGGGCATAGACAAACATGGCTGAACAAGAAGACTCCAGGTAATTGCCATCAGCTTTTCGATCAGCCAGATTCAGCAATTGATACCATGTGCCGGTTTCAGCATCCTGCCAACGGACCACCGACTGTGCCAGGTTGTTGAGCACCTTGATGACAGCAGCCCGTTGCGGATGGTCTTCTGGAATGAAATCAAGGGCATCCACCAGCGCCATGGCGTACCAGCCCACACTGCGTCCCCAGAAATGATGGGATTTGCCTGTTTTCGGATCGGCCCAAGCCTGGGACTTACTTTCATCCCAGGCGTGGGTGTACAAACCAGTGACCGGATCGTAGGTTTTTTCAGCTACCAGGAGTAGTTGCTTCACAGCATCGTCCATGGCGGCTGGTTCTTTTGCAAACACCGCGTATTGAGCAAGGAAAGGGGTGGCCATAAACAAACCATCCAGCCACATTTGATGAGGATACACTTTCTTATGCCAAAAACCGCCTTCCGAGGTCCTGGGTTGTTCCCTGAGTTGCTGCCTCAAAAATTCAATGGCCAAGCGGTATTTTTCCGTACCATACGTGGCTGAAAGCCTGTAGAGGATGTTACCAGGTGTAATGTGGTCGAGGTTGTAATTGGATCGCTTGTAGTTGAAACCCACCGAACCGTCGGCCAGAATAGCCGTGTCGGCATACGCTTTGACGTACTTTACATAGCGTTCATCGCCCGTGGCTTCCCACAAATCAAGCAAAGCTGAGCAGACCACACCATGCGTGTAATTCCAACGCGGTGTTTTATTGAAGTCAATCATCCAGGCTTGAGGATTACGCGTCATCTCGGCTTCAGCCACCCGTTTGGCCAACGCCATATACGCTTGTTGGTTCAGATTGGCCATAGGATCCCAATCACCAAGAACCCGATGGAGCGGTATGCTGGCGGCTTCTACCTCGGTCAGTTCATGGCTCCAACCGACACGTTTGGAACGATCAGCCCCAGGCCCTGTGTTGGCATATTCGAAATACCGTGCCGTTAACTCGTTGGCGGGATTGCGCCAGTTTTCCCAACCAGCCGGGTTGATGATGGCAGGTAAATGGCAGTTCATAAACAACGTCATGGCATATGCGCGCCATGGTCGTCCCAAGTACATGCTGGTCACCGATGCATCGTGGGTTATGGTGCAATTGTTAAAAATGAAACCATAGGGAATGTGCTGGGGAGTAGAAGCGGCGGTTATGTAAGAATTGCGTTTGCAATGGATGGTACACCCTTCAAACCAAGCGGTGGAGGCTCCGAAAATAAAGTCGGTGGTGCCCTCGATGTAACAGTTGTGGGCGTAAAACCGACAGCCTTCCCGTCCCAGATAAACAGTGTCTTGATTGCCCAACACCCGGCAATTAATCAGTACACAGCGATCACCCTCCACATGCAAGGCCACGGCCTGCCCTTTCTGAGGGGCGTTGTTTTCGATGGTCAGGTTTTCAAGGACAATATCATTGCCTCCGATGAAAAAGGTAAACGTTTTAAACGTACCCATTTTGTTGATGTTGGCGTGGTCGTCCCAGGTAATGATGGTACTGTCCCTGTCCTCACCAATCAACGTGATAGCCGTTTTCTGAGTGGGCAACACCACCTTTTCCTTGTACACTCCCTTACGGATAAAGATGACCGTTCTACCTTCGGGCCTAAAATCCCTGACCGATGAAATGGCTGCCTGAATGGATGTAAATTGACCTGTACCGTCTTGGGCGACAACAATGTCGTATGCTTTGGCAGACATAAAGGAGAAAGACAGGATGAAGAGCAACGCAAACCGAAGTGATTTCATAGACTCAATGGGGATTTTTGACGTCAGACAGTTTTATTCTTATACTCAGAGGGCGTTACTCCATATTTAAGTTTGAAGCACTTACTGAAATAACGGGCATCGTTCATGCCAATTTGGAAACTGACTTCTGAAACATTGTACTTGCCCGTTTCGAGCAATTCGGCCGCCCTTTTGATGCGTGTCTCCTTGATAAATTCAATGGGAGACATGCCTAACAGCCCTTTAAGTTTGTTGAAAAAGACGGTTCGTCCCATGCCAGCTTCAGACACCAGCATTTCGACGGTCAGTTCGCTGTTAGACATATTCTCTTCCATGAAATCCATGATGAGCTTCAAGAAGTCTGCGTCCTGTGACTGAAGATTGCCCGAAGGGATCACAGACTCCGCTTTGGAGGCAAATAAATCATTTCTGAATTTATCCTGCAGCAATCGCCTTTGCAGGAAAATATTTTCAATGCGTGCCTCCAGATAGGCGGCGCTGAAGGGCTTGGTGATGAAATCATCCACCCCTGACTGTATACTTTCCAACTTTGATTCGGGATCTGACTTGGCCGTCAAAAGGATGACGGGAATGTGACAGGTACGGTTGTCACTCCTGATGTGACGGGTCAGTTCCAAACCGTCCATCACTGGCATCATCATATCTGAAATCACAAAGTCAGGCATTAAATTGCCCATCATGTTCCAGGCCGCCAAACCATCGGCAGCGTCTGCCACCCTGTATTTCTTGGAGAGAATGGAGGTAAGGAAATGGCGCAATTCAACGTTGTCTTCCACAACCAACAACAGGGGTTGATGCTCGCTCTGAGCAGGTTGTTCCAGCGACTTAGCCCTAACCACCTGCTGCTCTATAACATCGGGCAGTTCCTGCTCACGCTGAACAATGACCACCGGTTTATTTTTCAGGTGCGATGATCCCAATTTGAAGCGTACTTCAAAAATCGATCCTTTACCTTCTTCACTCGTAACGCCAATGGTACCTCCGTGCAGTTCCACCAATTCCTTGACCAGATTGAGACCTATACCTGTTCCGGGTATTTTACTCGTATCATCGTATGAGAAGAATCGCTCAAACAAATGGGTCTGACGTTCTTTGGAAATACCCTTTCCTTCGTCTTCCACCAACAACACAACCTCACTATGATCGTTTTTCAACGTCACCGTTACCCCTTTTCCTCCCGGAGTAAATTTAAAGGCATTGGACAATAGGTTGTAAAAGATGGTGTCGTATTTATCCCTGTCGAGAAAGACAGTGACCCCCTGGGTTTGATCGAACACGTTAAATCGGATGCCCCTTTCCTGGGCTGTCGGTTCAAAATTGGTCGCAATACGGGCGGTAAGGGCCCCAATGGGGGTTTCTTCCACTTTGAGGGTCATTTTATTATCATGAACCTTTCTAAAATCCAACAACTGTGTAATCAAACGCATCATCCGATCGATGTTGCGTTGTACGATAGACAGGTTGTTTCTGGATTCCTGCGAGAGCCCTTTATCCTGCATCACATGCTCTACAGGACCGGCAATTAAGGTCAAGGGTGTGCGCAGTTCGTGAGACATCTCCGTGAAAAAACGCATTTTCAAATCGCCCACTTTCTGTTCGATGGTCACCTCAGACTTGAGCTTGTAAATGGTGATGAAAAAATAGAGCGTACCCAAAAACACCAGCAAACCTACCACACAATAAAGGAGAATGGCCCAGGATGTTTGCCAGAACGAAGGCTTGATAATCAGTCGCAGGCTGCGTTCATTGGCCATCCAAAATCCCTCGCTGTTGGTAGATCGCACCCTGAAGGTGTATTCGCCAGGTGCCAATCGAGTGTAAGAGATCTGATTACTCTTGTGCGAATTGATCCAATCCTTATCGATGGGTTCCAATCGATACGCGTATTGAATATTCTCAGGTGCCCGGTAATCAAGGGCAGCGAACTCTATGCTGAACACATCCTGATTGTGCTTGAGTTCAATAACTTCTACTTCATCCAAGGGCTTGGTGAGGGGCGACTGCTCAGATTGTGGTGTCACAAGTTTGTTAAACAGGAAAAACCGGGTAAAAAACAACGGCGGTACGTACGTGGCCTTTTTGACGGAGGATGGACTAAAACGGTAACAGCCATTCATCGTGCCGGCGCAGATATCACCATTGGCCATCAAACAGGAAGAAGATTCGGAAAACGTCACTGGATCAAGGCCGTAATTCTTGTTATAGATGTCGGTGTATGAAGAACGTGGATCAAATCGTGTGATGCTGTTTTCGGCTATCAACCAAAGATACCCTTGTAAGTCTTCTTCTATGCTGAGCACTATGTCACCGGGCAAACCATCGGGTTGAGCATACGCCTTGAACAGAGGCACTTGTTCCAACTGGAACGTCGCACTCAATCGGTTGAGACCGCCCCCAAATGTTCCAAACCAACGGTTGCCGGCATTGTCGATATGAATACAATGCACATCGTTTGTTCTCAAGCTATTAGGATTCAGTCC
The DNA here is from genome assembly GCA_012718945.1 of Bacteroidales bacterium. GTDB lineage: Bacteria > Bacteroidota > Bacteroidia > Bacteroidales > UBA1402 > UBA8389. The sequence continues at coordinate 11,485 of JAAYBL010000071.1, read as the reverse complement.
ATCCTTCCTGTATTCGTAAAAATGGATATCAGAGGGTTGTCTGAAGTGGGGATCAAACGCCACAATGCCATTGACAGTCGCAATCCAGATCAAGCCCTTATCATCCATGGCCAAATCCCTGATTTTGCGGCATCGATCGAAGGGATATGTGCTGAGTCCGTTCCCAACATGAACACAACGAAAACCACCCTCCTCTTCCAGGACAAGATTAAGGCCGCCACCGTAACCTCCGGCCCATATGCGCCCTTCCTGGTCTTCTAACAAAGCATAGATATTGCCCGTGTTTGGCCTGTGTTCGATGGGCAATTCCTGGTTGATGTAATAGGGTGTGAATACCCCTTCCGTTTTTTCAGTCAACACGACCAGTCCTTTGCCTTTGCAGGCTAACCATATTCGATTTTTGCTGTCCTGAATGATATCGTAAGCTATCATACCCGACTTGAGCGGCTTGGGAGATAATCGTCCGTTTTCCATCAGGAAACCAAGTGTGGTACCATCGGCAGCCTTGATCATTATTTTTCCTTCCTTGTCGGCCGTCCACAGGCGTCTCTTTCCGTCTTCAAAAGTTGTTCTCACTTCGCAACCATTGTTGGTAAGCACCAACGAAGGTTGTGTGAAAAAGCTGAAATTGGATTGCTGGAACGTGCACTTTTCCAATCCTGGTGCCCTGGTGCTCATCCACAGATTGCCGTTGGAATCGATGAACGCATCGTGCATGGTGTTGAAAAACCGGCGATTGGGGTCGTCAGGATCATTGTAAAAAGGAATAAGCTCCCTGGTCACTGGATTGAACTCAGAAAAGCCTCCGGAGCGAGGGTGCACCCAGGTGCGTCCCGCTTTATCCTCTACAACGAAAAAGTTGGGTTGAGTTTGTGCCAAGCCGATGTCCTCATCGCTTTTGGGTCTGAAGTGGTACAAGCGCCCCGTGGCCTGTTCATAATAAGACACCCCCATGGCATGGGCCTCCAACCACACATTACCCCTGCTGTCTTTGTGAAGTGAATGTATGGTATTACTGGCCAAAGCCGGGTAATTTTCAACAGTCATGTGCTGTAGAACAGAAAGGCGCTCATCGGTTAAATAAAGGCCATCCCCTGCAGTCGTGACCAATAACCGGTGGTTATCGAGAGACGTTATGGCCGTGATGGCAGCAGCGGCCTTGAGACTCCTCACCCTAAAGTTCGAATCGGTCTCATCCCAGCTCCATACCTGCCCTTTTTCAGAGCCAAGGTATAGCTGGTCTCCCAAACTGAGGAAACAGGTAAACCCCGTCTCATTTTGATACTGGTGAAAATAATGTTGACGATGACCAGTGACGGGGTCAAAATGCGTGACGCCTCTGTCGGTTAAAAACCAGGTATACCCTTTTTCATCCTTGTGTATGGCCCTTACATCATTGCCTGCCAACAACCCATTTTCACGACTGAGGTATCGCATCCTGCCAAGGGTAGCGTCTGGATTAATGTGAATCATGTAGCAGCCTTCAGCTGTTATAAGGCTCACCACATCCCCGTTAAGTACCTCTACTCGTTGCACAGGGTGTTTGACAACTTCAGCGTTATTGTCGGGGCTGTAGGATAATTTCTGAAACTCTTCCGTCCTTGGGTTGAGTCGGTATACTTCAAAATCGTTGGTGGAAATCCACAAATAACCGAAAGCGTCTTCCTCAATGGAATTCAGTCGATTGTTGCTGAATCCATTAGGATCACCCGGTTCGCCTTTGTATACCCGAAAGTTTTTGCCATCGAAACGGTTCAAGCCATCCCAGGTAGCAAACCACATGAAACCCTGCTGGTCCTGCATGATGTCCATGACCCTGTTTTGCGACAATCCATCGTCGGCTGTATAGTGGGTGAAGCGAACATTACTGACGGCGGATAGACCGTTAAGAAGAAGCCAACAAGCGACAAAAAGGGATACCCCGCGTTCTATATAGTTCAAGTGGTGTGTTTTCATGTATCGCAGGTAAAAAATACCTTGCAATGATACAAAAAAATACCCATCATGCCTACAAGTGGCTTGAAAAGAAGCCTATTTCGTTGCCAAATACGCATTCACGGAGGCCGCCATGGAACGACCCGACGCCATGGCTCTAACTACCAGACTCGCTCCCAACACGGCATCACCGGCTACAAAGACGGTCGGAAGTGATGTAAGTCCCTGAATGCTAGCCTTTACCGTGCCTCTGCTTTCATAGGCCACCCCCAGACTATCGAGCAATCCCTCATGCACTGGCTGGGTAAAGCCCATGGCCAATAATACAAGGTCGGCTTTGATCACATAGGGATCGCCCTCAGGCGTCATAACCATACGGCCGGTTGACGGCTCCTTGCTCCAGACAACAGGCTGAACCTCTGCGCCAGTAACCTGCCCATTGCGACCGATGAACCGGGTGGTCGACAAGGCCCATCGACGATCACAGCCTTCCTCGTGAGAAGACGACGTTTTCAATATGGTGGGGTAATACGGCCAAGGGGTCAGCGGGTTTTCTCCTACCGGAGGTTGGGGCAGCAGTTCAATCTGGGTGACTTCAACAGCACCCTGACGGTTTGAGGTGCCCACGCAATCAGAGCCTGTGTCCCCACCCCCGATAACCAAGACCCGTTTTCCCTTGGCAGACAATGGTGCTCCCTGAGGTTCCAGACCTGCCAACAACATGTTCTGCCCTGAGAGAAAAGCCATGGCCTGGTGAATGCCGCTTAATTCACGTCCCTCCACCTGAAGGTCCCTGGCCACGCCTGAACCAATAGCCAGGCAAAGGGCGTCGCAACTGGCCATTACGGTTTCCACGGGCACATCCCTGCCTACTTCTGTTCCTACCACAAAGCGGACGCCTTCAGCTTTGAGTTGTTCTAGCCGACGGTCAATAATGCCTTTGTTGAGTTTGAAGGCAGGAATGCCCATACGAAGCAGTCCCCCGATCAAAGGCTCCTTCTCGTATACGGTGACCTCGTGCCCCTGGCGGTTTAAGCGGTAAGCGGCCACCAGGCCGGCTGGACCGCTGCCAATCACGGCCACTCGTTTGCCGGTTCGCCGTTTGGGCGGTTTAGGGGTAATCCAGCCCTCCATCCAGGCTCTTTCGGTCACTGAGGCTTCGTTTTCTCTGATGGTCACAGGTTTGTGATCGATATTGAGCACGCAAGCCTTCTCACAGGGGGCCGGGCATACCCTGCCAGTAAACTCGGGAAAATCGTCGGTCATCGTCAGCACCTCATAAGCCGCCCTCCATTTACCCTTGGACAACAGGTCCTGGTATTCGGGCATGCGGTTGCCTAGCGGACAGGCCCAGTGGCAGAAAGGTATGCCACAATCCATACACCGGGAGGCCTGCAACATTCTGTCCTCATGATTGAGGGTTTGTTCCACCTCTCCGTAATCCATTTTTCGTTCGTGGACGGGCCGGTAACCAGCCTCCTTACGGTCTATTTTTAAAAATGCGGTTGGATTGCCCATAGCTTTATTGTATCAATAATCATATTCAACCTGTGCTATTTTCTTTTTGACAGCTTCAATTTTTTCATCGTGCAAGACCTTTTTATACTCGATGGGGATGACACGAATGAATTTTTCCACATAAACATTCCAGTTGTCCAGGATATACCTGGCTTTGGGGCTCTGGGTATGACGGTGATGTGCGGCTATGATGGTACGCAGTTCCCTGTTGTCGGCCATATCCTCAATCAACGACAACTCCACCATCTGCATGTTGCAGAAAAAGTCGAAATCGCCCTCCTCGTCAAGCACGTAGGCAATGCCGCCTGACATACCGGCCGCAAAGTTGCGTCCCGTTTTGCCCAGTACCACCGTTCGGCCACCGGTCATGTATTCGCAACAATGGTCACCGGCACCTTCCACCACGGCTATCGCGCCGGAATTGCGTACACAAAACCGCTCGCCAACCTGGCCATTGATATAGACCTCGCCGCTGGTGGCACCATACAGTAGGGTATTACCGGCAATGATGTTGGCTTGGGGCTCAAATGTAGACCCAGTGGGCGGAACCACCACAATGCGACCGCCCGACAAGCCCTTGCCCAGGTAATCGTTGGCATCGCCTTCCAGCCGGAAGGTCAACCCATGAGCCAGAAAGGCCCCGAAACTTTGACCGGCTGAACCTTTGAAGGTACACTGCACCGTATTGTCGGGCAAGCCGGCGTTGCCGTAACGTTTGGCCACTTCACCACTCAACATGGCTCCAACGGCCCTGTCGGTGTTGCGTATTTCACGGACAAACTGGATGGGGCTTTGTTTTTCCAACGCAGGCATAGAAAGCTCAATCAGCGTACGGTCCTGGACCTCCTTTATGGCGTGAACCTGCGGTTTTACCTGACGTATAGGCGTCGAGTCGGATACCGTTTGTTTATAGAGGAGCCTGGAAAAATCCAGTTTACGCATTTTCGGATTATCAGCCTTGTTCGAATACTCAAGCAAGTCACTGCGGCCCACAATCTCATCCAAACTGGTCACACCCATGGCAGCCAGGTGACGACGCACATCCTCTGCCAGGAAACGGAAGAAGTTGACCAGGTAGACATAGCGACCTGTAAACTTCTTGCGAAGTTCCTCATTTTGCGTAGCAACGCCGACAGGGCAGGTGTTCAAATGGCATTTACGCATCATCACACAACCCAAAACAATGAGTGCACTGGTAGCAAAACCAAATTCTTCTGCCCCCAACAGGGCCGCCATCACGATATCGTGACCGGTTTTCAATTGACCATCCGTTTGCAAACGGATCTGGCCTCTTAGGCCATTGAGCACCAAGGTCTGCTGGGTTTCGGCCAGGCCAATCTCAACCGGTAGACCAGCGTGCCTGATGGAACTGGATGGGCTGGCCCCCGTGCCGCCTTCACAACCACTGATCAGAATCATGTCGGCTTTAGCTTTGGCTACTCCTGCTGCCACAGTGCCTACCCCACTTTCCGATACCAATTTGACACTGATGCGGGCCTGTGGGTTCACGTTCTTGAGATCGAAAATCAATTGAGCCAAATCCTCGATGGAATAGATGTCATGGTGCGGAGGTGGTGAAATCAGTGATATTCCCGGTATGGAATGCCTGGTCTTGGCAATGACTTGATCGACTTTATAACCGGGCAACTGACCGCCCTCACCAGGCTTGGCTCCCTGCGCCACCTTGATCTGAATCTCATCGGCGTTGACCAGGTACTCCGTAGTCACTCCGAAACGACCCGACGCCACCTGCTTGATGGCACTGCGGGTACTAGTGCCGTCAGGTCTGGGCTGGTAACGGGCAGGATCTTCTCCTCCCTCACCTGTATTGCTTTTGCCGCCAATCAGATTCATGGCAATGGCCATGGCCTCATGGGCTTCCCGGCTGATGGATCCGTACGACATGGCACCGGTCACAAACCGTTTCATGATGGACTCTGCGGGTTCAACAGCCGATAACTCGACCGGTATGCCTGCCTTATAGGTCAGAAAATCACGCAGGAAAATGGGATGTTCCTTCTGATCGACAGCCTGTACATAGTCCAAATACTTCTCCCACTCCCCTGTGCGGGTGGCAATTTGCAAGCGGGCAATGGTTTCCGGGTTCCAGGCATGCTGCTCACCTTCTTTGCGCCAGGCGTAAACGCCCTCATGTACTGGTTCACACACAGAGCCTCCAAATCCTGCCTTGTGCATGACCAAGGCATCATGAGCGATATCCTCCAGCGTGATGCCTTCCACCTTTGACGTTGTGCCTTCAAAAAAACGCTGTAAGACAGCCGAGCTGATACCTACCGCTTCGAAGATTTGTGCTCCCCTGTAACTTCGCAGGGTGGAAATACCCATTTTTGACAGGACCTTGAGCAGCCCCTTGTTAATGGATTTGATGTAATGCTTTTCAGCCGTTTCATAGTCTGACTGGATGTTGCCTTTGGTTACCAGATCATCCAACACAGCAAAAGCCATGTAAGGATTGATCACACTGGCTCCATAACCAAAGAGCAGGGCAAAATGCATCACTTCCCTTGGCTCGGCACTTTCCACTACAATGTCTATTTGCATGCGTTTTCTGCAACCGATCAAATGATGATGCACGGCCGAAACGGCCAGCAACGAAGGTATGGGAGCCAAATCGGCCGTCACTCCCCTGTCTGTCAGAATCAAATAGTTATGGCCATTTTCAACGGCTTCTTCCGCTTTGATACATAAACTGTTCACTGCTTTCTCAAGGGCCTTGGCACCACCGGCCACTGAAAACAGCATGGGTAACTCCACGGCAGAGAAACGTTTGTAACGGATATTCTTCAATAAATCAAACTCCCGATTGGTAATGACGGGGCTTTTTAGTTTGACCACCTTGCATTGGTCAGGGTGGGGTTCAAGCAGATTGGCCTGATGTGAACCGATAAAGCCGGTCAACGACATCACCAACTCTTCACGAATGGGATCGATGGGAGGATTGGTCACCTGTGCAAACAATTGTCTGAAATAGGCGAACAAGCGTTGCGGTTTGTCCGACAAGACGGCGGGTGGAGTATCATTACCCATGGATGAAACCGGCTCCTTGCCTTCCAGGGCCATGGGAATGATGAGCCGCTCCATGTCTTCCTTGGAATAGCCAAACACCTGCATCTGCACCGCTAAATCCGGTATACTGTTCTTGACTTCCCGTCCCGATGAAAGGCTTTCCATTTTCAGGCGGTTCTTTTCCAACCACTCCCGGTAAGGATGAGCCGTTGCCAGAACTTGCTTTAGTTCGGCATCGTACATCACCCGGTGTTCCTTGGTGTCCACCATCAACATCTTGCCCGGTTTTAAGCGGCCTTTTTCTTTGACTTTATGTGGGGGTATGGGCAATACGCCCGTTTCAGACGCCACAACCATCACGTTGTCCGTCGTGATTAAGTAACGCGCAGGCCTTAGCCCATTGCGATCGAGCATGCCACCGACGTAACGTCCATCGGAAAACAACAGGGTAGCCGGCCCATCCCATGGCTCCATCATGGTACTGTAATACTCATAAAAAGCTTTTAGGTTGTCTGGAATCGGATTCTTATCGTTCCAGGAATCGGGAACCAACATCGATAGTGCATGAGGGAGCGACATGCCAGACATGACCAGAAATTCCAACATATTGTCGAGCGAACCTGAATCACTCATACCTGGCTGGAGGATGGGGTATAATTCATCCAGGTTGCCCAACACCTCCGATTTGAGTACACTTTCCCTAGCCTGCATCCAGAATCGGTTACCCTTGATGGTGTTGATTTCCCCATTGTGCCCCAACAAACGGAAAGGTTGCGCCAAGTCCCAGGTGGGGAAGGTATTGGTGCTGAAACGGGAATGTACCAACGCGATGGCCGAGGTAAAATTGGGGTGGCTGAGGTCGGGAAAATAAGCCCTCAACTGGGTAGAACTCAGCATGCCTTTGTAGACCATACGCTTGGTGGATAAGCTGACAATGTAAAAATTACGTTTTTCAGTCAACACCGACCTGGTTGCCGCTTTCTCTACTTTTTTGCGGGCGATGTACAGTTTACGTTCGAGCTCATCCGATTTGCCTTCGCCGGTAACCACAATTTGTTTTATCACAGGCTCGTTGGAACGGGATATCTCACCCAGAATATCGCTGTTCACCGGAACGTCTCTTACGTGCAACAGGCTTAACCCCTCGGCCTTCAGCACCGACACCAGCATATCCATGCACAATGCCGCCTCCTGAGATGCTTTTGGAAAAAAAACCAATCCCGTGCCGTAGAGTCCTCGTTCAGGAACCGGTATGCCCTGTAGTAAAATGAACTCGTGGGGTATCTGGACCAAGATGCCAGCTCCGTCACCTGTTTTCAGGTCGGCTCCTTCGGCTCCCCTGTGCACCATATTTTCCAGCACCTGAAGGCCACATTCCACACTATCGTGTGTCCTTTCGCCCGTCAAACGCACCACAAAACCAACCCCACAGGCATCGTGCTCATATGACGGATCATACAGGCTAACAGATGACATATTTTCTAACATTTTATTAGGCTTTTTATAATATCGTATGCTCACAACTCGCTAGTAAACCGTTCTCCCTCGCTTGGGAGAACGGTTTATACCTCATAATTCCCGCCTTGCGGCTTTCTGACCCAAAAAAACTATGAAGTGTTTTTTACCGAATGAACAGCAGTTCACGGTACTTGGGCAAAGGCCACATTTCGTTGTCGACGATCAACTCCAACTTGTCGATGTTGTAGCGGATCTTCTCGAAATAGGGTGCCACGGTATCGTGGTAAGCCACTGCTTTCTCCCGTTCATTCTCAATTCGATTGGCCACTTTTCTGGCCTCAATCATCAGACCAACCATGGTCTGAACAGCGTCTACATATGCCTCAATCTCTTCGATGAGGTGAAGTTTCTCAGCCGCCAGGCGCTCAAATTTGGCGGGTTCGTACAAACTCTTGAGCTTGTATACATTATCAAGGAGCGACGATTGATAACGTGTAGCAACGGGGATGATGTGGTTCATGGCCAAATCGCCCAACACCCTGGCTTCAATTTGTATCTTTTTAGTGTAGGTTTCCCATTTCACTTCATTACGGGCGTGCAATTCTTTTTCAGAAAGTACCCCCATGCTGGTAAACATCTTAACCACCTCGGGTTTCAAGTAGGCATCGTATTGCACGGGTACGCTGACCTCGCAATCCAGTCCCCTGGCTTTGGCTTCTGCCTTCCATTCGTCACAGTAACCATTGCCATCGAAACGAATGGGTTTAGACTGCTTGGCGTATTCCCTGACCACTGCGAACAACGCCTTCTCCTTTTTTTCACCGGCAGCGATGCGTTTATCCACTTCAGCATTGAATTCCACCAACTGAGCAGCCACAGCTGAATTGAGCGCTGTCATGGCTGAGGCACAGTTGGCTGAAGATCCGATAGCCCTGAATTCAAAGCGGTTGCCCGTAAAGGCAAACGGAGATGTACGGTTACGGTCGGTGTTGTCAATCATCAGCTCAGGAATCTGGCCCACGTTGAGGTGCAACACCCCTTTGGCGTCAAACTTAATGGCTTCGTCGCTCGTACTGGCTTCCAGTTTTTCCAGCACTTGGGTCAGTTGTGTACCCAAAAATGCTGAAATAATGGCAGGAGGCGCTTCATTGGCACCTAAACGGTGCTCGTTGGTAGCCGATGCGATGGATGCTTTCAGTACAGCGTTGTACTTATACACCGCCATCAAGGTGTTGACCAGGAATGTCACAAACATGAGGTTGCCTTCAGCCGTCTTACCGGGGCTGAACAAGTTGACGCCCGTGTTGGTACTCAGCGACCAGTTGTTGTGCTTGCCCGATCCATTGACACCAGCAAAAGGTTTCTCATGCATCAATACCTTGAAATTGTGGCGCTTGGCCACCCGGTGCATCACGTCCATCACCAGCAGGTTATGATCGACAGCCAGATTGGTCTCCTCATAGATGGGGGCCAATTCAAACTGATTGGGAGCCACCTCGTTGTGTCTGGTTTTAAGGGGGAGTCCCAGCTTATACCCCTCGAATTCGAGGTCTTTCATAAAGGCTGCTACACGGGCAGGAATAGAGCCAAAATAATGGTCTTCCAACTGTTGATTCTTGGCTGACTCATGTCCCATTAATGTGCGACCTGTCAACATCAAATCGGGACGGGCGCAGTACAGGGAGTCATCAACCAGGAAATATTCTTGTTCCCAACCTAGATTGGATTGCACTTTCTTGATTGATGGATCAAAATAGCGGCAGGTTTCCGTAGCAGCTTTGTCAACAGCGGCCAACGATCGTAGCAAAGGCGTCTTGTAGTCCAGCGCCTCACCTGTGTAAGAAATAAAGATGGTCGGAATACACAACGTATCGTCCACGATGAAAGCAGGCGAAGAAGGGTCCCAGGCGGTATAGCCTCTGGCTTCAAATGTGTTACGGATACCACCACTGGGGAAACTCGATGCATCAGGCTCCTGTTGTGCCAACAACTTGCCTTCGAATTCTTCGGTCACCAGTCCTTTACCAGTCAGTTCTATGAAGGAATCGTGCTTCTCAGCTGTACCGTCGGTCAGCGGGTGAAACCAGTGGGTGTAATGGGTAACCCCCATTTCCATGGCCCACATCTTCATGCCAGCAGCCACGTGGCTGGCGATGTCCCGGTTTAAGGGCGTACCATTGTCGATGGCATCGGTGACGATTTTGAAGGTTTCCTTTGACAAGTATTTGCTCATCTTGTCACGGTTGAACACGTTCATCCCGAAGTAATCAGACGTACGCTTTTCGGGCGCTTTCACACACACAGGGGTGTGAGAGAAGGCCTCTTTGACCAGGTGGAATCGAAGTGATGACATAGTGTTTGTTGTTAGTGAATAGTTAGTGTTTCAAGAAGTTGGCACTCAGGAATGTTAATTCGCAAAGATACGATTAATACGTTGAAATCGTGTTGGATGATGGATTAAATACCGTAGAAGACGCTTTTTTTTGAGTCGACCACCATTTTTGCAGACGCTTTATACCGGCAACGGTCGCTTCATGGCTGCCAAAAGCCGTCAAACGGAGAAATCCACGACCAGCAGGTCCGAATCCAGAACCGGGAGTACTGACCACCTGAACCTCTTTCAACATACGGTCGAAAAAGTGCCAGTCATCGCTGCCGTCAGGTGTTTTGAACCATATGTACGGCGCATTGAGGCCACCGTAAACATCCCAACCCAAGCTGGTCAGTCCTTTACGTATCATGGCGGCATTATCCAGGTAGTAAGCAATAGTGGCCTTGCATTGAGCCTGTCCTTCTGGCGTATAAACGGCCTCTGCCGCCCGTTGCGTCACATAGGAGACGCCGTTGAACTTGGTGGATTGACGTCTGTTCCACAAGGCGTTGAGTGAGACCATTTGGCCATTGGTCGCTTTATACACCACCGTCGAAGGCACCACTGTATAGCCACAACGCAACCCTGTGAAACCAGCCGTTTTTGAAAAGCTTCTGAATTCCAAGGCGCAACGCTCGGCCCCCGGGATCTCAAAAATACTGTGAGGCACATCGGGATCAGTAATGAAAGCCTCATAAGCCGCATCAAACAAAATCAAAGCGCCCGTTTCCAGGGCGTAGTCCACCCACAACTTGAGTTGAGCCGTAGACAAAGTGAGACCGGTGGGATTATTGGGGTAGCAGAGATAAATAACATCCACTGAAGTCGTGGGTAAGGCTGGTACAAAACCGTTATCCGGGCCACAGGACAGGTAGACCAGTCTTTCCCTGACACCACCAGTTAGCAAAGCACCGGCCCTACCATCCATGACGCTGCTATCAACGTAAACAGGATAGACCGGATCGGTCACTGCCACCTTGTTTTCTACACCAAGTATGTCACCGATGTTGCCCATGTCGCTCTTGCAACCGTCGCTGATAAAGATGTCATCCGGACTTAGACTGATCCCCCTGGCCAAAAAATCATGTTTGATTATCTGCTCCCTTAAAAAACGATACCCTTTTTCAGGTCCGTATCCCCTGAATGTTTCCGATTGCCCCATCTCATCAACAGCGC
>JAAYBL010000070.1 GCA_012718945.1 Bacteroidales bacterium | reverse complement strand
TGGCCGGTCGAGGTGTGACAGCCGAACGCCTTGAAGGCGCCACCGGCGTATGGCTCGACTCCTTGTTGCCGGGTAAAGCACGTAAAATCTGCGCCATCGGGGTTAAGAGCAGCCGTCACATTACCATGCACGGCCTGGCTCTCAACATCAACACCGATTTGAGCTATTTCCACGCGATCAATCCCTGTGGATTCATTGATAAAGGCGTCACCTCCCTCCAACAGGAACTTGGTGCACAGCAGGACATGGAAACCTGCAAATCTGACCTTTATAAAGAACTTGCTGTCCTATTTGATGGACTCGAATAAAAGAGCTAACTTAGTAATCAACAAAAAGCAAGGCATGAACAATACCATCAAACAGGCTACTCTCCATAAAACTAGCAATATAATCATGACCCAACCTTCCGTCATTGATGCCAATCCCTATACACCCGTTGAAGCCCTGGCTGTGGCCAGGCTGATTTGGGCACTTATCAACTCAGATCAGCAACTATCACTCAACGAATCCCACTATTTTCAACAATCCCTGGATTATCTGGGTGTCGACTCAGCCTTGTTTGATGAACACAAGCAAGATGATGAAGAAAAGGACTACCAAATAGTCAGGGGCATGTCGTCGTCTAAACGCAGCCATTGCGCCACTCTTTTACGATTGGCTTATCAATCCGATCAACTGGTCGACCGCATCGCTCTCAGCACCCTCAATGACATGTTGACCAGAGCCGAACTCTTCCGTTCAGACACCCTCAGACCCAAACGCCACGACGAAGGACTCATCATATGAACCCTCGCCCCCTCATACAACGCCTCAGTGCCCTGCTGCTCGTCCTGGTTTTCCTGGCCGGCTCCATGGTGCATGCCTGGCACCATTGCTGCGAGGGGGAGCATTCTTCGACCGAAACCGCTGTTTCAAGCCTATGCCACACCACAGATCCCATCACGGAGTCAAGTCTAACCGAGGCTTGCTGTGCTGAGCACTACGAGGTTACCCAAGAAGAAAAAGATTGCCAGATTGCTTGTCTGGCCCTGCTGCCCGGCGAACGGGCCGTCATACACCACCATCATCACCAATGCTGTGAGCACAACCTGAGCCCGGCTATCGATGATGCGGTTACAAAGAATACTGTCAAGCAGCTGACAATCAGTCTTGTTCAGCTGCCTTTCATTTGTCTTATCCTTCCCAAGGCATTCCAGCCTACTTTTACAAACAGTCCACCTTCAACCCTTTTGCGCACCGGCCGACAGTTGTTGGCTAGTCATTGCGTGTTAAGACGTTGAATCTAAATTGCTTACCTAATGTAAACAAGTTAGTTATTCAACCTCTTACACCTTTATGCAAACATACTCCAAACGGACAATACACTTGTCCGAGTGGCGACTGGTACAAACACTGACCAGCACCACACCCCATCAGCGTACCCTTTACCTTCAAAGGGTGCTCGCCCTTTTGATGTTACTCATGCTGTCGTTGCCCTCCATGCAGGCAGAAAACCTGGCCGAATCCGCACCCGAGCCCGAACCCGAACCGACCACGTACAACCTCAAGGAAGTACAGGTCAGCGGACGCCTCAAAGGCTTGGCCGCTTCGCGCATAGCACCCCTCAAGGTCGAAACCATCAACCAGGCCGAACTCTGCAAAGCCGCCTGTTGTAACCTGTCCGAAAGTTTCGAGACCAACCCGTCGGTCGATGTCAGTTACAGCGACGCCCTCACCGGCGCCAAGCAAATCAAACTCCTCGGACTCTCAGGCACCTACGTGCAACTGTTGAGCGAAGGCGTGCCCTTCATACGCGGATTGGCAGCCCCCTATGGTCTCAGCTACGTGCCAGGGCCCTGGATGGAAAGCATACAGATATCCAAGGGCGCCGCTTCCGTGATTAACGGTTACGAAGCCATCACCGGCCAGATCAACGTGGAATACAAGAAACCGGCCACTTCAGACCGCCTCTCGCTCAACCTGTTCATGGCCGACAACCTCAGGACAGAAGTAAACGCCGACGCGGCCTTCAACGTCACGCCCTACCTGTCTACCTCCACGTTTGTCCATTATGAAAACGAAACCAAGGAACACGACGGCAACAATGACGGCTTCTCCGATCTGCCCGCTGTGGAGCAGTTCACCCTGTTCAACCGTTGGTATTATAATAAGGACGGTTATACCTCACAGGCAGGTATTAAACTGCTGACCGAAGACAGACAAAGCGGCCAAATCGATCACGGCGGTCATGCTGGAGTCTACCAGCCATACCGCATTGGCATCGATACCCGTCGGGTCGAATTGTTCACCAAAAACGGCTACGTCTTCGATCCAGCGAAGAATACCTCCCTGGGGCTTATCATGTCGGCCTCCGTCCACGATCAACAAGGCTTCTACGGTCTTAATCAGTACGATGCCAGGCAGGACAACCTCTACGCCAACCTCATCTTCCAAACTGATTTCAACGCGCACCACAAGCTGGTAGCCGGTAGCAGCCTCCTGGGCGACCGACTCAATGAAAACCTGCTCAACCAACTGGCTACCACCGCTCTGGGCTATCCGGCACCCGGCAGTGATCTCAGTCAGTACGACCCCAGCCTGCCACCCTTTGTCGCTGCCCAAGCCGATGGCGACAGGACAGAATGGGTGCCAGGCGTCTTTGCCGAATACGCCCTCACGGTCAACGAACGCCTCCGCCTGCTGGCCGGCCTCCGCTACGACCACAGCAACCAGTTTGGCGGTTTTGTCACCCCCAGGTTGCACCTGAAATACGACATCGCCCCCTGGTGGCACCTCAGAGGTAGTCTGGGCAAGGGTTATCGCACCACCAACCTCTTGGCCGAAAACAGCTACCTGTTGAGCAGCAGCCGCCAATTCGACTGGTCAGGTACCAGCCTGCAATCCCAGGAATCCGCTTGGAACAAAGGACTGAGTGCGCAATTTTACCTCCCCATCGATCACAAGGACCTTACCCTCAGTTTCGAATGGTACAACACCGACTTTGAGACACAGTTATTGGCCGATGTGGATAAAGACCCGGGCAAGGTCTATTTCTACGACCTGCAAGGGAAATCCTACTCCAATGTGTACCAGGTTGAAGCCAATTACACCCTGTTTGGAGGATTGGAACTCACGGCAGCCTTCCGTTACACCGACGCCCAAAGCACCTACAACGCCAACGCCGGTCAAGCAGGCATGCCCTACGAAGGTGTATTGCGCGAACGTCCGCTGAACAGCCGTTACAAAGGCCTGTTCACCGCCTCCTGGCAATCACCTATGAAACGCTGGCAGTTTGACACCAACGTTCAGTTCAACGGAGACAGCCGATTGCCCTACCTCGACAACACCACCGAACGTCGTTCCCCAGCCTACACCCTGATCAATGCTCAGGGCACCCGCTATTTCCGCTGGGGATCCATCTACGTGGGCGGCGAGAACCTGACCAACTACAAGCAGGCTCATCCCATACTCGCTGCCGATCATCCCTGGACGCCCAGCTTCGATGCTACCCAGGTTTGGGGACCGGTTCACGGCACCAAGCTCTATGTCGGACTACGGTACTATCTAGCAAAGAAGTAATGACTCCAACCTTATCGACATCCAATAAATTGTAATCATCACGAACAATGAAAACAACAAAACTGTTAACTTTGTGCCTGGGTATCTTTTTGACTACCCTAACGGCAGCGGCCGCAAAAACACCGGCTAAACCCACTGGCAAGGACACCTTGACCGTCAACGTCAACATGGATTGCCACGACTGTGAAAAGAAAATCGGCGACCAATTACGCTTCGAAAAAGGCGTGACCAATATGGCCATCGATTTGAACAAACAGAAAGTGACGGTTGTTTACCGTACAAACAAGACTGACACGGCTACCCTCTGCGGTTCTATCCGCAAACTGGGATACGTTGTCAAGCCTTGGAAAGAATGAAACACACAACACTATCCAAATTAAAACCAATCCAATGAAACCAAGTAACACCCGATTGACCAAAGGCTCTTTTACCGGCCTCCTGGTTGTTTTGCTCATCTTGTCCAGTTGTTCCTCCGTGCTGCTTACCGGCCGCCGGCAACTAGCCCTTGTCACCGATGCCGAAGTACTGGCGCTGAGTGACAGTTCCTACAGAGCATACATGGCCACAGCCACGCTCTCAAAGAAGACAACCCAAAACGCCATGGTCACCAGGGTCGGTAACAACATAGCCAAGGCTGTGCAAACCTACCTGACCCAGGAAAACAAGCTAGCACTGGTCGACGGGTATACCTGGGATTTCAAATTAGTGGTCGATACAGCCGTCAATGCTTTTTGTATGCCAGGAGGTAAGATTGTGGTCTACGAAGGCCTGTTGCCCGTAACCCAAAGCGAGACAGGCCTGGCCGTTGTCATTGGGCACGAAGTGGCCCACGCCATCGCCAAGCACACCAACGAACGCCTCAGTCAGCAAATGGCCACTCAGCTTGGCCTCACAGTAATTGGCTCCGTCATTCCCGAAAAATACGCCTTGATGAAAGCCTATGGACCAGCCGTACTGGGTATTGGCGCCGAATACGGCATCATGTTGCCCTATTCCCGTAAACAAGAATACGAAGCCGACCAATTAGGCCTCATATTCATGGCCATGGCCGGTTACGATCCAGCTGAAGCGTTGTCTTTCTGGTCCAGGATGGCCGCTCAGTCGCAAAACTGGGTGCCGGAAATTCTCAGCACTCACCCCTCCGACGAGAAGCGCATTGCCAACCTCCAAAAGGTCTTACCCTCAGCCCAGCAATACTACAAAAAGTAGCTGAATATCAGTATACAACGCGGATTTATAATGATGGCATCCCTTGTGGTAAATTGAACCTCAAAGGGATGCCATCCTTTTTTTACCAAGCGATGCCACCCCGTACAGGGATGGCATTACTTACTATAAAGTGATTACTTCACCGCATTGGCCGTGGCTTCCAGCAACGGATCCACAGAAACAGGGGCGCCTACGGCAGCCTTCATCCAGAAATCGGGGGTCACACGGCCGGTAGGATAAATGCGCTGAATTTCCTTGCCAGGCAGCGTGTTCCCAAACAATTTTTCCAACTGGAACTCTACGATGTGCCCGTAAGGGTAGTTGCTCAGGTACAGCGGAATCTCAATCATGTGGGAGTAGATGGCCAACAGGGGCGAGTCCTTCTCACCCAGGAAAGGTTCGTAGTAAGCATTCCAGAGCTTGGTCGCAATCCGGATCACCGTCGCTTTCAGGTCCTCAGCCGTGGCATCCGGATTTTCATACAGCCATTGCCATACCTTCATGTCTACCAGCGAAACACCCATGATTTCGTAGCAGCCCCAGAAAATATCCAGCGTTTGCAGATCATCGGCCGACAAGGCAGCCGCATCCTGTTTGGCAGCGCTCTTAGCACCCATGCCAAGCACCTGCAAGTCACGTTTCTGGAACACGAAGGCCAGGGCTTCCGTAAAGGCCGTGCTCGGAATACCATTAAGTATATAATGGTCCACCTCATGCAATGAAATCACCTGCTCCACATTGTGACCGAATTCGTGCAAGGCAATATTGTAACCCTTGTAATCCATGCCACCCGGTTGTAGACGCGTTCTCAAGTGCGCCTTGTCACCCTTCATCTGAGCTCCCCAGGCATGGCCTGAACCCCTTGAATTGTCTACTGTCACCAAACTGCTGATGCTGGTAGCGTCTTTTGCACTAAAGCCCAGTTTAACCAGAATGTCGGGCATACCCTTTTCAAACGCCATTGTAGTAGGGTAGAGGGCCCTCGTTTTTGCCGAAAGCAGGTCTTCGTTGATGCTGCTGCGGCTCTTGAAGCCATCGTACCAAAGGTCGAACGGTTTCAACTCCCTACCCAAACGTTGTTTGATCAATTCGGCCACCTGACCTACCTGGGGTGAACTGATCAATTTGGTGAAAATAGCCTCGATGTCGGCGGCCGACACTTCCATATCACGGTTGAACGCCCTCAGCAAGGCCGTCGGATAGCTAGGACTGTACGCATCCAAGGCTTTGGAGGCATTGAACAAAGCCAGCAAACGCTCGTACCGCGTGTTGGGCTCAGGCGTAACAGCTATTTCAGCATCCTTGTCAAATACCTTGTTGGTCAATGGATTCCACGTCAGTTCATCGTTGTTGATCACCTGAGCCGGTATATCCTGGTTGATGATACGGCGCATCACCTCGTAGATCATGGTCTGTTTTTCCAACCCTTTCACCGGATCGGCGTAATTGGCCTTCAACTCATCGCGTAAGCCCCAGTGAGTAATCAACGTCATGCCATCGGCAAACAATTGTTCACCGGCATCGTTGCGCAGTTGGCCCATACAGATGTTGTAGTTCGAGATGTAGTTTTCCGTTGTGGCCAGTTCCAACGCCAGCTTTTGGTTGAATTCAGCCGGAATACGTGCGGCGAAGACATCGCCCAAGCGTGCGTAGGCCCAGTCCAGGCGCGTCCAGTTGGCTCCCAGGCTATTCTTTTCCTCCAATGTATAGAAGGGGAAATTGAGCAAGACCTGGAAAGCGATTTTCGAATCGAAGAAATCATCAGCCACGTGCGCGTACGGATCTAAAGCGGCAAACGCTTCATCCAGCGGCGTGTAGTCAACGCCAGCCAACTGTACAGGCTCCTTCAGTTTCAGGCTGATCTGGTTATACCTTCCATACATGACTTCCAGGTTGCGCGTGAATTGTTCGAAGAACCGTTGTTTGGCTGCCTGGTCAACAATAAATGAAGCCTTGCAGAACTCTACGAACTCGGCTTCCGTACCGTCTTCGGTTTTCCAGAACCTGGCCGCATTACGTACGCCCTTTTCAATCAGTGAAGGATCAACGGTCGTTTCACCGGCTGCCAACTTGGCTTCCAGCGAATCAATCACCGCCACGATGGTCTTTTCTTTAATACTGCTCATGTTGTTTGTTTCTTTACCCTGGCTACAGCCCACCAACAAGGCGATGGTAGCCACCATTACTGCGAGGTGTTTCATTTGATTTGGATTATGTGAGGTTGAATGATCGACAATAGGGCTGCTTATTTAAACCGTGAAAATACGGATTAATCCCAATTTCCGCAAAAGAACGCGCTGTGGGCGATTTTTTCTTGAAATTTTTTTCCCCGATTAACGCTCGTCAAATCAGGTGTTTGTCGGAAAGCGCGAAAATTATTTAGATTTTTCTTGCAGGAAAACTTGCAGGTAAAGGAAAAAGCCCCTACTTTTGCACCCGCTTTCCACAAGTACAGCAG
>JAAYBL010000069.1 GCA_012718945.1 Bacteroidales bacterium | reverse complement strand
GTATACAGGTGCACAATATGATTGCTGTCGCTGTACGGCAGACAATGCAAGACGATGGCGTTGCTGGCGGCAAGCATGGCTGAAAGGCGGCTGATCCGCTGTTTAGAAGGTCACATAACCCCCGATAAGGGCGGAGAAACCGTGTACTTTATAGGCGTTCCAGACTTCGTAGCGTTGATCGAGCAGGTTGTTCAAGCGGACAAACAGTTGTACGTTGTTACCCAATTTCCACGAGGCTCCCAGACTCAGGTCGTGGATGTCATCCATCCTGTGCATGAAGTCAGTCGATGTCGAAGCATAACGCAGGGCCATGATTTGGTAGTCGGCAAACAAACTGAGTTGTTTGATGGGCGAGGCGTCGAGCCGGAAGCGGGCGTCCACTCCGGGTTGGTACCAGGCCTTGCGCCGACCAGCCAAAAGGTTGTCTATAACCGAGTTGTCACTATAGTTGATGTACTGGTTGTAGTGGGCTTCAGCAAAGAAACGCAGTTTGGACCTGAAGTTATAATAGGCTTCCGAGCCAATCGACAAACGGTTTTCGTTCATGTAGAGGGCCGAGAACAGTTGGCCATAGGCGAGGTTGATGCGGTCGGTGTTGCCGGGCATGGCATTATAGAAGAAGGCCTTGTTGTTGGTACGGCTGTATCCTACCCTGGGTGTCAGCCTTAAATCCTTGATGGGACGCCAGTCGATGGCGGCTTCGAGATTGATGGGTTGATAGGCCGATTTAAGATTGATGAAGGGGTCCAGATAGGGGTTTCTGTCCAGACCGTCACGGTAGGTGCTGACCAGGATACCGCCGTCGAGTGAGACCCTGAAAGCAGCCTTGTCACTCAAGGAAGTGCTGCCGGAAAGGTTGGGAGCCCACTTTACACGTTCACTTTCTAGTGAAGGTATGGCTACGTTCAAACCAGCCTCCAGTTTCCATTGTTTCCAGGTAAACTGAGCGTAAGGATTAACCTCCAGCCAGCTTTGCTTGGCGAAGGCATTGGCTGTGGATGTGGGGTTGTCGTAGAATGCCTGATACAAGATATGTGTGACAGGATTCCTATAGCTGAGCGAGGTCAAACCGGCGTTAACACCCAAGGCCAGGTTGTCGGACAGTTGGTAAGCCAGTTTACCCTTGATATTGAACGTGCCTTCGCGGGCCCCTTTGGTCTTGGATGTCGTGCCTGGTGCGTTGATGCCCTTCCCCAGGTAGAACAGGTGGCCGTTTAGTCCAACGTTGTAGGAGAGCGCTTGTTTGGTTTGCTTGGAAGCCAGGCTGATGGCGTATTCGCTGTCGGAGAGCCATTGGTTGTCTGGTGTGGTCACATCGTTGACGGTAATGGGGTCTGAGGGTGTTTTCCACAAACCGTAATAATTCCAGGCGTTGTACCGTTGACCCAGACCCACCTTGAGTTCATGGCCGGGGAGGTGCAGGGTATAATTACCCATCAAGCGGTTTTGGTTCATAAATGAACGCTTGGTTTCAGCCATAGAGTTGGTGATGTCACCGAAAATCGAACGGTGCAGTAACCTCACATCCAGTGTTTGCTTTGATTGACGCAACAGGTTGACTTGAGCGTCACCCAGGAAGGCAGTTTTGCTGCCGCCGGCGAAGCTGAAATAACCCCATTTCTTGGAAGCCGGGTATTCGGTAATCAGCGTTGGGGCGGGTAGGGGTACATACACACCCTTCAG
>JAAYBL010000068.1 GCA_012718945.1 Bacteroidales bacterium | reverse complement strand
TGACCAGGCGGTTCAAAACGCCCATCAACACCTTGATGTCTTCAAAATGGAGTCCTGTGGTCGGTTCGTCCAACACATAGAGGGTTTTTCCTGTGTCTTTTTTGGCCAGTTCGGCGGCCAGTTTGACGCGTTGGTTCTCTCCACCCGACAAGGTGTTGGAGGGTTGTCCCAGACGCAGATAGCCCAATCCGACATCTTGTAATGTCTTGATCTTTCGACGAATAGATGGCTGATTTTCAAAGAAATCCACAGCCATGTTGATGGTCATATCCAGGACATCGGCAATGGATTTACCCTTGAAGCGCACTTCCAGTGTTTCCCGGTTGTAACGTTTACCATGGCAGTCCTCGCAGGGAACCAAGACATCGGGTAAGAAGTTCATCTCAATGGTCTTATAGCCGTTACCCTTGCAGGTTTCACAACGACCACCACTGACATTGAACGAAAAGCGACCGGGTTTGTAGCCCCTGATCTTGGCTTCAGGCAAGTTGACGAAGAGGTTGCGGATGTCGGAAAACACACCCGTATAGGTAGCCGGATTGGAACGCGGTGTTCTGCCCAGAGGCGATTGGTCAACGTTGATGATTTTGTCGATATGCTCCACTCCTTCAATGGTGTCGTAGGCCAACGGTTCCTGGATGGAGCGGTAGAAATGCTTGCTGAGTATGGGTTGCAGGGTCTCATTGATCAAGGTCGATTTGCCACTCCCGGAAACGCCAGTCACGACAATCATCTTCCCTAACGGAAACTCCACATCAATGTTCTTCAGATTATTACCCTTGCAACCTTTAAGTGTTAGTTTATGGCCATTGCCACTGCGGCGTTGCGTTGGTAGCTCGATACAGCGGCGGCCATTGAGGTAATCGGCGGTCAGCGTATTGGCCTTTAACAGTTCGGCCGGCGTGCCGGCAAAGACCACTTCCCCACCCAACCGGCCGGCTTTGGGGCCCAAATCGATCACGTAATCGGAAGCCAGCATCATTTCCTTATCGTGTTCCACCACCACAACTGAATTGCCGTTGTCCCGTAAAGCTTGCAGCGAGTTAATCAAGCGGATGTTGTCACGCTGGTGCAAGCCAATGCTGGGCTCATCTAGGATGTACAATACGTTCACCAATTGAGAACCAATCTGAGTGGCCAGGCGGATGCGTTGGCTTTCACCCCCGGACAGACTAGCTGAAGCCCTGTTAAGCGACAGGTAATCCAGTCCAACATCCAGCAGGAAGCGCAACCTGGATCGGATTTCCTTGAGTATTTCCGTGGCAATGGACAGCTGCTTGGGTGACAAATGGTTTTCCAGGTCGTCCAACCAACCATATAGGTCCGACAAATCCATATCGGCCAACTCAGCGATGTTTTTGTCGTTCAGCTTGTAGTGTAGCGCCTCTTTGTTCAGACGACTACCGTGGCAGGTAGGGCAAGTGGTTGACGAAATAAACTGAGCTGCCCATTTTTGAGCATCTGACGGTGCATCGTCGTCCTGTTGGGAAAGAATAAACTTGACAACACCGTCGAAATCAGCATAATAATTGGAGCGTCCTAACGAATTGTTCTTGATGTTCAAACTCTCCTCGGTACCGTTGAGAATGTCATCCAACGCTTCCTCCGGCAATTCGCTGATGGGCGTCTTGAGCGTGAACCCATGCTTTTCAGCAATGGCCTCCAGTTGCCAAAACAGCAGCACATCCTTGTATTTGCCAATGGGCACGATGGCACCATTATGGATGGACAGCTTTTTGTCCGGAATAATCTTGTCTACATCCACCACGTTGACCATGCCAAGACCCTTACAGCGGGGACACATACCCTGCGGCGCATTGAACGAAAAGTTGTTGGGCGCCGGTTCGCTGTACGACAAACCCGTTGTAGGACACATCAGGTGTCGGCTGAAGAAGCGTGGCTGTGATGGGTTGGCATCCTTTTCCAGGATCATGATGACGCCGTCACCCTTGTCCATGGCCAGTCGAAGGCTATCTTTGAGGCGTTTGGTGTCTTTTTCGGAGACTTCCAGCTTATCGATCACTACTTCCACATCGTGGTTCTTGTAACGATCCAGTCGCATGCCAGGAAGAATCTCACGCAGTTCGCCGTCTACCCTGACATTGAGGAAACCCTTCTTGCGCAGGGACTCAAACAATTCCTTGTAGTGCCCTTTACGGGAGCGAACCACGGGTGAGAGCAGGAATATACGCTTGCCTTCGTAATCCTTCAGGATCAAATCCAGGATTTGCTGCTCGTTATACCGCACCATTTTCTCCCCAGTAGCGTACGAATAAGCATCGCCGGCCCTGGCGAAGAGCAACCGGAGAAAGTCGTAGACTTCGGTTGTTGTGCCCACCGTTGAGCGGGGATTGCGGTTGGTCGATTTCTGCTCGATGGCGATAACTGGACTCAGGCCGGTGATGTTGTCCACATCGGGACGCTCCAGATTGCCCAGGAAATGCCTGGCATAGGAGGAAAACGTTTCAATGTAGCGTCGCTGGCCTTCGGCAAACAAGGTGT
Source organism: Bacteroidales bacterium (assembly GCA_012718945.1). Classification (GTDB taxonomy): domain Bacteria; phylum Bacteroidota; class Bacteroidia; order Bacteroidales; family UBA1402; genus UBA8389. The sequence continues at coordinate 5,847 of JAAYBL010000068.1, read as the reverse complement.
CGAAAGCCAGGGATGATTTACCACTGCCACTGAGGCCTGTAAAGACCACTAATTTGTTGCGGGGAATGTCAATATCTATATTCTTAAGGTTGTGCATGCGGGCACCGTATACACAAACCTTGTCCAGTTCTTCCATGCGTCAATGTCGCTTATTCGTCACCCATCACCCAGGAGGCCTGATGAACGGGGATGGTTTTAGGATTGTAAAATTTGAAGGCAGTATCGGGATAGCTGATGGTGTACGCTTTCCCTTCCTTATTGCTCAGGCTGTCGCTGCGTATCCAGGTGTTATGCGCTTTGAGGTCATAATAACTGACACCCAACGACGTGGCCAGGTCCACCCAGTTGGATACTGTGCCAGTCACCACCGTGTCTTTTAAAGCCAAAGGAGCGTACAACTCTTCACGCCCCACGTAAAACTGATAGCGACGTGGATTTTCCATAAATGTCTTGCAGGCAAGAATGCGGAATACATAACGTTGGGTTTCTTCCACCAACCATAGGTCGAGGGCATTCGTCGCTTTTTGACGGTCCAATTCACGGGTTACGCGGCCGTAGCCGGTATTATAAGAAGCGGCGGCTGAGGTCCAGTCTCCGTAAAGCGAATACGCGTATTTGAGGTATTTGCAGGCAGCTTCTGTCGCTTTAACTACGTTATAACGTTCATCCACCTGATCGTTCACTTCCAGACCGTATTGACGGGCCGTCTCAGGCATAAATTGCCACATTCCCGCCGCTTTGGCCGACGAAACAGCTTTGGGATCCAGGTGGCTTTCAATACAGGCCAGGTACTTCAGGTCATCGGGTACGCCGTTGGATTGAAGGATAGGCTCAATAATGGGAAAATAGCGATTGGCGCGTTTGATCAGCAGGAGGCTTGACGAATGCATGTACATCATGGCCATGAGTTCCCTGTCGAAACGCTCTCTTAGATCGTAACGGCTCAAGTCGATGGTCTGACCAGCCAAGGTTACCGATTGTGGGATTTTAGGGGCCACCGTTCCATCGTGCAACACAATCGTGGTAGTGGTATGGGGCCTTTCAACCTGGGTGTCCTTGGATACCTCCTGCTTGCTTTTGGCGGCAGAACGCTTGAATGGCCAGCCTGCTGCCGAAACATCACCACTGAAGCCCGTTCCCAGGATCAAGACAAGGGAAAGCAAGGGTGCTATTCTTCTCATATAATTCTATTCCAATAAGTTAATATCGCCCGATTTCTTATACACGATACCGTCGGCTCCTTTGGCCTCAATCATGTAATAATAGGCTCCCGGGCTCACTGCTTTGCCCTTGTACGTACCATCCCACCCAATGGATGGATCAGACCATTGAAAAAGCACGTTGCCCCAACGGTTGACAATCACACCTTTAAACGTTACAATCGACTTATAGGCCACCCTGAACTCGTCGTTATCGCCTGGAGAGGACCTCGGGGTGAAAAAATTGGGACAATCCAACATGGATTCATGCACTTGAGGATTGAATTCGGCCGAATCCTTACAATGGGCATTGCTTACGTAGAGCTTAACCGTGTATCGGCCACTTTCCTTAAACGTATACGTCAATTCTTCATCTGTAAAACGCGCATAGGAGGCATCATCCCCTGGTTTGTAAATCAACCATTCCACCAGGTTGACAGCTGCACTCGGTCGACTACTGAAGGTGACAGTCAAGGGCGCAGAACCAACTAGTTCGCCGGTGGAGGCTCCGTTTTCATTGGGCACATCCCTCAGTTCGACCATAGCCTTGGCATTGGCCTTCACAGCACGGGCTTTGTAAGTAGCTATCGTCAGACTTTCCTCCGCTCCAAACCAACGCCCATATTGATCACCTGTCAACCGGAATTCCGTATCACACAAGGGCGCCGCAACAGACCAGTTTACCCCCATGGTGGTAAAGGTGCTGGATTGAGGCTGGTCAACATACGTTTCGTTGGCCTCTTGCCAGGTGGCCGTTGTCCATGTCAGGCGGTGCTCTCTTTCCAGGGTACGCTTTAAACCGGCAACCGTATAGTAAACCATGTCACCGCCGCCAGCTTGCGCTTGCAAGATGACTTCGGAACAAACATCGCCTTCCGGTTGGACAGTCAGGCTGCTGTAGCCCACTGGCTTCCAGGCTACCACATAAATATAATGGCGTTCTCCTGTAAGATTTGACACAAAATAGCCGGCATCGGTCGTGACCGAGCCCAGTATCGTAGCCTGACCTGTTACAGTAACCAGCGACGGATCAACCGGTGTCGCATTGTCCGGGTCCTGAAGGAAGGTATACCAGGTCCAGTCCGACGGTTGGGCTGCTTCAAACAGCAGGGTCAGTCCCTGGTTGCCGTTAGACACGAAGACCTTTTCCAGGCCGGTGGAGGCCGGTGGGGTCACAACAAAAGGCGCATTTCCAGTGCCTCCGGTTGCCGTAAAAGCGGCTTTGCCGGAGGAAACGGCCAGGAAAAGCATCAGAAGGCTTATGGAAAGACGTCTCATGGTTTGTGTACGCGTCAAAAATCACCCAAAGATACGGTTTCTTCCTGAAAAATCCCGTACATTTGTAGTTTCATAACCGTGTGTATAATGGCTTTTAACCTCAAAAAAATGGTCATGGTCTGCCTGATGGGCTGCTTGTTGATGGGCTCAGCAGGCGCCACCGACATTGACCTTCCCATCGTTCATTTGTTTGGCAAGAATTACTACCAATACGAGGTCAAGAAAAAAGAAACCCTCTTTTCCCTCAGCCGTCGATTCGGCGTTACCCAGGAAGAACTGAAACAAGCCAATCCTTCGTTGGTAGACGGTCTGAAAAACGGTCAACTCTTACTCGTCCCCATCAACACCGCCACGAAAGCGGAACAAGACCTTCCCGTTGACAACCAACGCACCATCAAGCCTATCCAGGAAATCAGCGAAACCCCTCCCACTTTAGCGGTAACCAGCGAAGGTATCCAGTACGTCAAAGGCAACCTGCCCCGTATCACTTTGCTTCTCCCCTTTGATGAAAACGCCACCTCGGCCCTCAATGAGCGCTTTATTGAGTTTTATGAAGGCTTTCTCATTGCCGTCGATTCCTTGAAATCCCGAGGCCTTTCGTTTGAAGTACAAGCCCTGCGTGTCGGCTCAGGTACGGAAACCCTGAAAAGCCTCATAGAAGATGGAGCGTTGGATCAAGCCACCTACCTGATTGGTGGTGCAGGCGCAGCCCAGATTGCACTGCTGTCCGATTTTGCCAAACGTTCCTACAAAACCACCATCCTGCCCTTCAGCTCCCGCATACCTGAAGTAGCCACCAACAACTACCTCTATCAACCCTTGGTAAGCCAGGAAAAGATGCAGGAACGGTTGGCCGCCTACATGTCCATTCGTTTTGCCGGCTCCAACTATGTGTTATTGAAAAAGGCTGCCAACCAGCCCACCGATGAAACGTCACTCACCTATGCCCTGAAGTCAAGGTTCGACCAACGCGGCGCCAAGTATCAGGAAGTGGTGCCCGATGAAACCCTCGAAAACCTGGTCACCTCCCTTTCAAACCTGTACGACAATGTGATAGTGCCCTACGACATGAACCTCAATGAGGCCACCCGTTTTGTCACCCACCTGGCCGCTGCCGCTGCCAAACAACCCGACAAAAACATCGTCCTGATAGGTTACCCTGAATGGCAAGCCATGAGCCGACGCAATCAAACATTGCTCCATCAGCTCAACACCCATCTGTTTACCAGTTTCTTTGCTGATTTTCAAACAGAGGAAGTCAAATCCTTTCAGATAAACTACAGCCATACCTTTGGCAAAAACCTGTTGAACACCTTCCCCAAATACGGTTTGATGGGTTACGACCTGGCATCCTATTTCATCCCTCAGATGGTGGCAGAACATACGGGCACCAAGGTCGTCCAAGGGCCGTCATTGCTGCAACACACGTATGGATTCAGACCAGAGTCCTCAGGCAGTGGTGCTTACAACCAAGTCTTTTTCTTTGTTCAATACGCACCAGACAATCGTTTGGAAGTTAAACAGTTGCGCTAAGATGCTTCATCCCATGCACCTCAGATACAAGCTCCTGTTACCACTGATGGCCCTATCGCTTTCAGTCGTTCAGGCACAGTATAACACCAAAAACGAATGGTACGTTGGAGTCGCCGGTGGTGCTTCACTCTCCAACGTCACCCTCGTACCAAAATTGGTCGATAAACAATTTGCAATCGGAAATACAGCCGGTCTCAGCGTTCGCTACATCAGCGAGCCTCATTTTGGGCTGCAAGCGGAAGTCAATTACCTGGATGCCGGTTGGCAAGAAGACCAGGAAGGTTCTACCCAACCCTTCTCCTACCAGAGGCAGGTAAAAATGGTCGATGTACCCTTGTTGTTGCACGCATACACTGGAGACCATATATTCAGGGGTATCCTGAATGTAGGTCCTCGATTCAGCTATGTGCTATCAGAAGAAGAAACGTTTGTAGTTGGCGCCACAAGACTGTTGCACCATGGCAAAGCCATCGAATCACCTTTTCAATACGGACTTGTGGGTGGCGGAGGCTTCGAGCTTCATTTGAAGCGCCTCGTTGTTGGCGTTGAAGGTCGGTATACGTATTACCTGTCCAACCTATTCGCCGATGCCGTCAGTGATGACTTCAACACCTCCAGCCTGCAGGTGGTAACCATCAACGCCTTTATTCAGATTCAACTCCACTGACAAAACTGTTAGCGTTAACGCAACCTGTCCAGGGAAGCCAACAAGGCGATATCCTTGGAAATGGCTTTCATGCCCAGAATGTTGAACAATAGAGCGATCAAAGGCAGGGCAACAAAAACAGAAGGGGCAAAATCAGCATCCGTACCGCGTTGAATGCTGAAGTAAAAGATCACAAAAGCAATGTAATAGAGCCCAATCAGAAAACCATTGACCATGCACAGCGTGGTCTGCTTTTCCCGGTGTTTAAACAAAAATAGCGCTATCAGGGCCATCAAAGCTGAAAAAACAGCCAAGCCCCCCAATACCCAGACCGGGAAGCCTGTGACGCCAGCATGACCCTGCGAAATGGTTGCAAAAGCAGCGTACTGTTCCTCAAAACCGTCCACTCGAAGTAGCCCCAACGGCATGACAGCCACCGTAATCATGGCGGCTGCCACCAGTAGTAAATAGAGGCTTTGAATACGTTGAATCATCGTTATTTCTTGAGCGTGGCCCTAGCTGGGTTCTTGTGGTATACTTTGCCTTCCACAAATTCCTGTGTAGCGATCAACGTAGGTTTGGGTAATTTTTCGTAAAAACGCGAGATTTCAATTTGTTCGCGGTTTTCAAACACTTCTTCCAGGTTGTCGGTAAACGAAGCGAATTCCTGCAACTTCTTGTCAAGTTCGGATTTCATTTCCACACTGATCTGGTTTGAGCGCTTGGCAATGATCTTGACGGATTCGTAGATGTTACCGGTATCCTCAGTCAGCGAGTTCAAGTCACGGGTTACCGTGGAAGAAGGAATGGTCGATTTCTTGTAGTCCATTGTATTTACTCTTTAATGATTTTGCGCGTTTCTTTTAAAATACCGTCAGCATCCTTGCGGAATTTTCCGGCAGGAAATTCATTGATGTAGGCATAATATTCGTCGAGGGTGGCCCGGTAACGATCCATCAGAAGCTCAGGAACGCTCTGGGTGGCCAAAACATACCTCGATTTGAGAATCAGGAAAGCCAATTCCTCCCTGTATTTGGAAACAGGGAAGTCCATTAACGCATTGTTGGCTGTCACAATGCAGGATTCATAATTGTTGTATCCCATGTAGTTGCCCAGGTTGAAATACAGGCGGCTGTTGAGCAGTTGCTTATAGGCCAATTTATCCTGCAGTTCATCCAGCATGGAGGTGAC
>JAAYBL010000067.1 GCA_012718945.1 Bacteroidales bacterium | reverse complement strand
TGAGGGGTACTTGGTTCAAAACCATGAACTGATGACGGCAGCCATTCGCATGGCCAGGGAGGCCGGACTGTTGGTTGCCCTTGATTTGGCCAGCTATAATGTGGTTGAAAGCAACAAGGACTTTTTGCAAGCATTGGTAGAGGGCAGTATCGACCTGGTATTTGCCAATGAAGAAGAGGCCAAGGCGTTGACGGGACTTGAACCCGAGGCGGCGCTACGCTGGTTGGGCGATCGAGTGGATATAGCTGTTGTCAAACTGGGCGCCAAGGGTGCTATTGCCTGCAAGGGACAAGAGGTGGCCTCTCAGCCAGCTGTGGCTACCCGTTGCGTGGATACCACAGGTGCTGGTGACCTGTTTGCTGCCGGCTTTTTATACGGTCTTGCCTTGGATAAATCGCTGAATGACTGTGCTTATTATGGTACAGTAGCCGCAGCCAAGGTGATTGAGTACATTGGTCCAAAAATCGACAAAGACGGTTGGGAAGACGTGTTGACTGCTTTTCATGCATAAAATACCGCTTATGGTACCTATAAAAATCCGTAGCCGCCTGTTTGCTACACTGTTGGTGGCCTTCATGGTCTTTCCTGTTTCGACTGTCAGTGCTCAACGCAGCTTTGAGGTGTCCCGTCAATGGGATATTCTGCACATGCTTTACAGGGAGTTGGAGCAATTCTATGTGGACAGTCTTGACGCTGAAAAGGTGTTGACGAACGCCATCAACGGTATGATGAGCTCGTACGATCCATACACCAATTATATGCCTGAATCGGAAACGGGCGACCTTAAGTTTATGACAACGGGTGAATATGGTGGTGTTGGAGCGATGATAGGTCAGCGGAGAGGTAAAGTGTACATTCTTGAGCCGTATGAAAATATGCCCGCTCAAAAAGCTGGATTCATCGCTGGTGATGAGATACTGGAAATCGACAATGTTAAGATGGACGGCGCAAACAGCCAGCGTGCCAGTGAACTTCTCAAGGGACAGCCCGGCACTGAGGTCACCATTACTGTCAGTCGGGAAGGGACAAAAAAAGCCATCAAGCGCACCATCGTTCGTGAGTTGGTACAAATCAATCAGGTGACCTATTATGGTCTGGTGGCTCCTGGTGTGGGCTACATCAATTTAAATGGTTTTACCGACAAAGCGGCTCAGGAAGTACAGCATGCCTTGCTGGAACTGAAGAACCAAGGGGCTCAGAAACTCATCCTCGACCTGAGGGGTAATGGGGGCGGGCTGCTTAATGAGGCGGTTGCCATCTGTAATTTGTTTGTGCCAAAAGGACAGGAGATAGTCAGTACCAGGGGTAAAGTACGTCAGTGGGATCAAACGTACAAGACCACGCGTGAGCCGTTGGATACCCTCATGCCCTTGGTGGTCATGGTTGACAGGGGCTCGGCCTCTTCTTCCGAAATTGTTTGCGGTGCGCTCCAGGACCTTGATAGGGCTATTATTTTGGGCACCCGCACCTTTGGCAAAGGCTTGGTGCAGACCACTCGCAGCATTCCATACAACGGTATGCTCAAGGTGACTACGGCCAAATACTACATTCCCAGCGGTCGATGCATTCAAGCCATTGATTATTCCAACAGGAACGAGGATGGTAGTGTGGGGCGTATCCCTGACAGTCTGACGCATGTGTTCTCCACCAAGGCTGGCCGCCTGGTCAGGGATGGTGGTGGCATCCAACCCGATATCACGTGTGAGAGCACGCTTGGTACCACCATCAGTTATTACCTCATGGAGGGCCTTTATTTCTTTGATTACGCCAACGAATATGCAAGAACACACCCGACAATACCACCGGTCGCATCGTTCACCTTGGGAGACGAGGTTTACGCCGATTTCCTGCGTTTTGTCAAGGAACGTGGCTTCTCCTATGAGAAAGACAGTCGCAAGGTGTTGAACAGGCTTAAAGCGACCCTTGAGGAAGAATCGGTGAGTGAAAGCGTTAAAGAAGAGTTGGCCGCTCTGGAATCTAAACTGGACAACAATATCGAAGCTGATTTTGCCAACTACAGGAAAGAAATAGAACTGCTGTTGAGTGCTGAAATCGTGAGCCGGTATTATTATCAGGCCGGAGAGCTACAGCAATCCCTCAAATTTGATGACTGTCTCAAAGAAGCCATTCGAGTGCTTGCAGACGAGGAATTGTATCGTAACACATTGAAAGCAAAAGAGTAAAACCCTTTTTCCCATCCTTTCGTCTACATCCCTTGTGGGTAATGTTGGACGATAGGGGTAGGGTCGTCCCTTCTGAATCGAAACTAATTAATGGTATGAATGATAGGCAGATAGATCGAGTACTATCAAAAAAATCTCTTTTCGGTCAAAAATCTTACTGAAAAGGTTTGCCAATCGAAAAAAGGATTCTATCTTTGCACCCGCTTTCCTGATGAACGTCATGTGGACGGGAAAAGGTTGCAAAGGAAGGCCCATTCGTCTATCGGTTAGGACGCAAGATTTTCATTCTTGAAAGAGGGGTTCGATTCCCCTATGGGCTACAATCGCATTGAACTTATAAAAGACATTGACAATGGCCAATCATCAATCATCGCTGAAAAGGATACGTCAGACACAAACCAAGCGCTTGCATAACCGTTACTATGGTAGGACCACGAGAAACGCCGTGCGCGATCTCCGTGCTACGACCGACAAAGAAGCCGCACAGGCTTTGCTGCCCAAAGTAACCGCCATGCTGGACCGTCTGGCTGTCAAGCGTGTTATTCATAAGAACAAGGCCGCCAATTTGAAATCAAAATTGGCCAAGGCTGTCAGCAAACTCTAATCGCTGATTAAGTTCACCCAAATAATCAAAGGGTGTTCCGGTTTCGGAACACCCTTTTGGTCTTTAGGATAACGGCCGATGTCGTCATCAATTCTCTTTCATCTTGGTGGGGTGTTGTTGAAGCGTTGTTGGCTTCCAGGAGACATAGGTGTAAAATAAAAGGGTCACTCCATGTAGAGTGACCCTTTTATTGTTGATGCGTTGAGGCGCTTTATGCCATCTTGCCAGCTACACTGTGAAAGGGCAGTGGTTCGGTGTTTTGTGCGTCAGCAGGAGGTAACAGTTGATGTACGGCTGCCATGACGCCGTCAAGCTGAGCCATGGCAAACATACGACCATACAGGGGATAGCCGGCGTTGTAGCCGTTCTTGGCGTCGTCGAGCATGGCGCGGCCGTGGTCTACGCGCATGGGCACATGAGGCCTGTATGTCTCAAATATGCGGACCAGTTCGATCAGTTCGCCGCGACCTTCAAGGTGCGGAGCTTCTACGAAGTTGCCATTGGGGAATACCTGTGTGCTCCTCAGGTGAGCGAAGTGGATTCTGGAGAGGAACTTGAGGGCGATCTCAGGCAGGTTGTTGTGGGATCCCGCGCTCAGTGAGCCTGCGCACAGTGTCAAGCCATTCCTGGGATTGTCTACGGCGTTCATGATCCATTCGATGTCGTCAGCGCTGGTGACGATGCGGGGCAAGCCCAGCATTTGGAAGGGGGGATCATCGGGGTGAACACACATGTTCATGTCGTATTGTTCGCAGGTGGGCATGATGCGGTTCAGGAAGTAGGCCATGTTTTCCCTCAGGGTGTCCTTGTCGATGTCTTTGTAAAGGTTCAACAAGGTTCTGAAGAGTTCCAGTGGTTGTTTTTCGCCTTCCTTGAAGTTGCCGCTCACAAAGCCTTGGGTCTTGATGACGATGTTGTCCACCAATTTTTCTTTTTCAGCTTCGGTGATGGTGCTGTCCAGTTCGGCCAGTTTTGCAAGCATCTCAGCTGAGTAATCAGCCTTGGCGCCTTCACGTTTGAGGATGTAGCAGTCAAAATAAGCGAAACGTACCTTGTCGAAATACAAAGCGGTAGAGCCGTCTCCCAGGGGGAATTCCAATTCAGTCCTGATCCAGTCAAGTACTGGCATGAAGTTGTAGCAAATGGTTTTTACACCGGCTTTGCCCAGGTTTTCAAGGCTGACGATGTAGTTGTCGATCAGCTCGTCACGGTTTTCACCGCCATACTTGATGGCCTCGCTCACAGGCAAACTTTCAACGACAGACCAGCGGAGGCCTGCGTCTTCAATGTAGTGCTTGAGATCGAGAATAGCTTCTTCCGACCAGATTGCACCGTTGGGTTCGTCGTACAGGGCGGTGACAATGCCTTCCACCCCGATTTGTTTCAACATCGGCAACGTGATCTTGTCCTTCTTGCCGAACCATCTCCATGTTTTTTCCATAATATATTCTTTTTTACCCAGTTATACCTATTAAACCTAGCAAAACCTTTGGTGGCAAAAATAGCCATAAATGAGGGGGTTGTCTTTGCTTTATTTTACATACTATTTGCGTATATTTGCAATAATAATCAAAAAGTGTGAATCCCGCATGCGTCAAGTTATCAATGAGAAACTACCCATTTCTGAATACAACCCCATCAGGGCCAGGGCCATTGATTACGACCATTTTACCTATCCCTGGCACTTCCATGGGGAGTACGAGATTGTGTATATCCAGGAGAGTCGGGGGCAGGCCTTTGTGGGTAGTGCGGTAGAGCCTTTCTGGGAGGGTCACCTATTTTTGTTTGGTCCCAACCTGCCGCATTGCATGCAAAGCGACCCGGCCTATTGGAAGGGCGATCCGACGTTGCGCGTGAAAGGTGTCATCATCCAGTTTGAAACGGATTTTATGAACCATTCCGTGGCCAATTACCCTCAATTTTTTCCCATCAAAAACTTGTTGGAGGCCTCCAGGATGGGTTTGTCCTTTCCGACCAACCCGGGCGATAGCTTGACCAAGCTGGTGGAGCAAATGCCATCGACAAGGGGCATGGGGCAGGTGATCAAATTGTTGACATTGCTCCAGAAAATGGCCGAACACGAGGGGCGCATTACCCTTTCCTCTCCGACCTTCCAGGGTATCTTGCCCCTGGCTACCGATGGGAAAATTGAAAAGATTACTTCCTACCTGTGCAATGCCTACACCCGATCCATCAGTTTGGACGAGATTGCATCGTTGGCGTCCATGAATCCGACGGCTTTTTGCCGTTATTTCAAGGAGCACACCGGCAAGACGTTCAAGCAATACTTAATCGATCTTAGGGTGGGGTATGCCTGCAAGTTGCTTTCTGCAGGCACGTTAAATGTGTCTCAGATTGCCCTGGAAAGTGGATTTGAGACGGTGGCTCACTTCAATCGGCTGTTCCGACGGCTGATGGGTTTGACGCCGACCGAATACCGCCATCAGGTTAGTAAATAAACCGAAAAATCGCCCTGAGGCTTGCTGGATGGGCGGGAAAATTTGCGTATATTTGTTCGATTTTTAAGAAACGTACCAAGTTATGAGCGAAGAAGAAAAGAACGTCTCCTCACAGGCGTATGGCGCAGACAGCATTCAAGTCCTTGAAGGGTTGGAAGCCGTTCGCAAACGTCCGTCCATGTACATTGGCGATACTAGCCTCAAGGGTCTTCACCACCTGGTTTACGAAGTGGTGGATAACTCCATCGATGAAGCCTTGGCTGGCTATTGCACAGACATACAGGTTTTCATTAACGAAGACAATTCCATCACCGTGAACGACAACGGGCGCGGTATCCCCGTGGACATCATGGAAAAGGAAAACCGCTCTGCATTGGAGGTGGTTTTGACTGTGCTGCACGCTGGTGGTAAGTTTGACAAAGGATCCTACAAGGTTTCCGGTGGTTTGCATGGTGTGGGTGTATCCTGTGTCAACGCTCTCTCCGTCAATTTCAGGGCCGAAGTCAGACGCGATGGTAAGCTGTACGCTCAGGACTATCAACGCGGCAAGCCCATCAACAGTGTAAGCGTTGTAGGAACATCAGACGTTACAGGCACCACCATCACGTTCAAACCGGATGCTGAGATTTTCACCGTGCTTGAATACAAGTACGATGTGTTGGCCGGTCGTCTAAGGGAATTGGCCTACTTGAACACGGGAATTAAACTGACCTTGACCGACAAGCGCGTCATCAACGAAGATGGCACCGTCAAACAAGAGGTCTTCCACTCGACAGATGGCTTGAAGGAATTTGTTCGCTTCCTGGACGCTACCCGTGAACCCCTCATTGAGGATGTGATTCACATCTCGACCGACAAGTTCGGTACGCCGGTGGAGGTTGCCATGATGTACAACCAGTCTTACAACGAGAATATCTTTTCCTACGTCAACAATATCAATACGATAGAAGGGGGTACTCACTTGGCCGGTTTCCGCAGAGGGTTGACCCGTACCCTCAAAAAATACGCCGAGGACTCCAAGATGTTGGATAAAGTCAAGGTGGAAATCTCCGGAGACGACTTCAGGGAAGGCCTCACTGCTGTTATTTCCATCAAGGTGGCCGAACCTCAGTTTGAAGGACAGACCAAGACCAAGTTGGGCAACAACGAGGTGATCGGTTCTGTCGACCAGGCTGTCAGCGAAGCCTTGGGCAACTACCTGGAGGAACACCCCAAGGAAGCCAAGATCATTGTAGATAAGGTTATTCTGGCCGCTACTGCCCGCCATGCCGCCCGTCACGCCAGGGAAATGGTTCAACGTAAATCGCCCCTTTCCGGAGGAGGTTTGCCTGGCAAGCTGGCTGACTGTTCTGAAAAAGACCCGGCAAAATGCGAGTTCTTCCTGGTTGAGGGTGACTCTGCAGGTGGAACAGCCAAGCAAGGTCGCTCCAGGCAATATCAAGCCATCCTGCCCTTACGCGGTAAGATTCTCAACGTTGAAAAAGCCATGCCCCACAAGGTGCTGGAAAACCAGGAAATCAGGGACATGTACACCGCACTTGGTGTGTCCATCGGTACGGAAGAAGATTCCAAAGAGCTCAATATCAGCAAGCTGCGTTACCACAAGATCATTATTATGACCGATGCTGACGTCGATGGTAGCCACATCGACACCTTGCTGATGACCTTCTTCTTCCGTCAAATGAAAGTGCTGATTGAGAAGGGCTATATCTACATCGCCACCCCGCCGCTCTACCTCTGCCGTAAGGGAAAGGTCGAAGAGTACTGCTGGAACGAGGCTCAACGGTTGGCCTTCATCGAAAAGTACGGTAATGGTAGTGAATCCGGCATCCACGTACAGCGTTACAAAGGTTTGGGAGAAATGAACGCCGAACAATTGTGGCACACCACCATGGATCCTGAATTCCGCACCTTGCGCCAGGTGACCATTGAAAATGCCGCCGATGCCGACCATGTGTTTTCCATGCTTATGGGCGACGAAGTAGGCCCACGTCGTGAGTTCATCGAAGCCAACGCCACTTACGCCAACATCGACGCCTGATCAGGCAAGTCGTTAATTAATACAATATATGACACCGAAAGGAACCCTGTTCCTTTCGGTTTTTTTTGCGCCATACATGACACAACACCTGCTCATTGTTCATAAGAGAGCCAGGGAAAAGGTGGATTTTTTGGGGTATTTGGTCGAAAAAATCATAGTTAGAGCCTTATTGCCAAATAATGACGTTAATTCCACACGTATAAACACGTCCTGTTAGCCAAAAAAAAATATATTTGCGGTTACGGATTGGTTTTCGGACCAACCAGCGCGAAGAAAGAATCTTAATCTATTGACCGATGAAGCACACACGTATAACCGTACCCTTACGTTGGTTGTTGCTCCTGTTACCCGTGCTGACACTCTCTTGTGACGATAAGTTGGCTGAGTACTACAAGGAGCCGGACTGGCTGAAAGGCAGCATTTATGAAGTGCTGCAAGACAGGGGCGACTACACCATTTTTCTTAAGGGCATCGACTTGGCCGGCTTCAAGCCCATGGTCAACGGTAAAAGCATCCTCACCGTCATGGCACCCAACGATGAGGCCTTTAACGCTTACCTGGAAGCCACCTATGGCGCCGGAACCACCATTGACGACCTGTCACAGCCCGACCTGAAGAAACTCATCGGATTTCACGTATTGTATTACGCTTTCGACCGGGAGAAACTGATCAATTTCCGTCCCAACGAAGGCGATGCGGCTACGGACGAACAAAGAGACATCAACGCCGGCCTTTTTTATAAGCACAGAACGAAAAGCCAGGACGGCATCACCCTTGAGCTTGACACGGCAGGCAAATGGGTCAACGTGTACCACCTGGAGCGCTTCCTGCCTGTTTTTTCCTACCGCATGTTCCAAACTAAGCAGATTGATGCCAAATACAATTACGAGTACTTTTACTCAGGTACACCCTGGGACGGGGATGCAGGCTTCAACGTTTCAAACGCCAAGGTCGATGAATACTCCGTTCTCTCTGACAACGGTTACGTATACTTGGTCGACAAGGTGCTTAAGCCCCTGGAAACTATTTACAAGGAACTAGCTTCCAATCCTGATTATTCCGACTTTCTGGCACTCTATGACAAATACGATTATTATGTCCTGGATGAAGTTCTAACCAGGGAGTACGGAAATAATACGGAACTGTATCAACATTACCACACCGCCCCTATGGCCAACATTGCCAGTGAATGGCCGGTGACCGATTACAAGAAAGTGTCCGACCTGGCCTTCACTTCCTACAGCGTGTTCGCTCCCAGCAACGCCGCGTTTACCCGTTTCTTTGAAGACTATTGGAAGGTCGGCGGTTATGATTCACTCTATGAAGTTAGCCCACAATCCATTGAGTATTTGCTGTATAACTGCATGTACCCGTCGTCTCTGGTCTTTCCTGAAGAGATAACGAAAGGCTTGATTAAGAACAGTTATGGTACTGTCATCAAGTTTGATGTGGACGCCGTTAAGCCCCAGAACCGCATCATGTGTGTCAATGGTACGCTGTATGGCTGTGATGAACTGACACCGCCAGCCATGTTCGGTTCGGTAACAGGTCCGGCCTTTCAGTACAAGAAGTTCAGCTATTTCCTAAAAATGATGACAACGGCCGACCTGGTGATGACCCTGTGTTCCGACGCGACCAGCTACTTCATGCTATACCCTTCCAACGATGTCATGAACGCCAGTGGCATTACGTTAACCGAAGATATCCTTTACCGCGGTACCACCAAAGTGGGTAGTGGATCCCAACAAAACTACGTCTATTCCCACGTGGTCAGCAGGGATGGCATTACGGGATCCTATGATGCACTGCCTCTAGGTTCCGGATCGGGCGACCATGTATTCAGAACATTGACCCCCGGCTCCGTTCTTTATTGGTACATGTCCAACGGACGGCTCACCAACAGCGTCAAATTCAACGAACTGTTGTATGTGTCGGGTACCACAGAGGATGATGTGTTCTGCGAACTGGAGGAACTCACTTTCAGGGATGGGTGGAACAATGGTAAGGCCTATGCCTACACCAACAGCAAAAAACCGTTTTTGCTGGAGGGCTCACAGGAAAACGCCATTTACCCCAAGTACGTGCCCATGATGTTGAACAACCGTAACGATGCCACCAAACCCTACTACGGTTTCATCCAGCTGTTGGATTTGGCCGACATGTACGATACGGAAACCCAATCCATCAATGCAATGGTGGAAAGCTGTCTCTTGTTTCTTCCCACGACCAATGCCGTCAAGCAAGCCATCCTAGATGGTAAGATACCCGGATTAACCACCACCAATACGACACTAAACGACTCGGCTTTCTTTGCCAACTGTACGGTTACCAACCAGCCGGACATGCAGTATTACCTGTTGAAATACTTCATCCCCTTCAGTTCAGCCGTTATTTCCAACTATCCCTATGTGGGTTGGAACGAAGACACCTCTAAAGGCGGATTGCCGACGCTGCAAACCTACGATGTGGTTGACAACGAAGGCAAAGCTTCCTCAGTTACCACCAGAATGCACGTGACCGATACCGGTGGTCGGTTGAAAGTGCAGGAGATGGACAACAACGGCGTCCTGCAAGGTCAGCCTGTCGAGGTGGTGAGTGACTACCATTATTTCCCCTTCATCTTCGATGATGCCTGTGTACATTTTATCAAGGAGGTGCTGTGATATGAGAAACACGACGACCATGAACAGATTAATCCTGAGCCTGCTGCTCCTCCTGTTGTTGTCAACACAGGCTGTGCAGTCACAGGCCGTTCGGTACATCAAAGGCAAAGTCTATGAGCGCGTTGATGGCAAGACAGCAGCATGTCCCGGCGTCAACGTCTACATCGCCAACGATCAAAACCGATCCTTGATAGGTACCACCACCAACGTCAATGGAGAATACTCCCTCAAAGTACCAACATCTGATGGTAAGCTCAAGGTGGTGTTCACCTTTATTGGTATGAAGGCCCAACAATTCAATTACACAGGCCAGAGCGAACTAAACGTTACCCTCGAAGAAGACGCCTATGCCTTGGGAGAGGTGACCATCACCAAGCAGAAGTTGGAAAAGAATGAGATGGGTATTACCACCCGCGAACAAACCTTCGCCACTCAGCGGATCAGTATGGATGAGGTGTTGGAAGGATTGCCCGTTTCCTCTGTTGAAGAAGCCCTGCAAGGCCGTCTGGCCGGTGTTGATATCATTGCTGGTGGCGACCCGGGGGCCAAGAGTGCCATCCGCATCCGTGGTACCGCTACCCTTAATTCCAATGCCGATCCCCTTATTGTCATCAATGGGGTACCTTATTCAACCGACATCGACGATTCTTTCGACTTTGCCACCGCCAACAACGAGGACTTTGCCGACATGCTCAACCTCAATCCTTACGACATTGAATCCATCGAGGTCCTCAAGGATGCCGCTTCAACAGCCGTTTATGGTACCAGTGGTGCCAATGGTGTCTTGTTGATCACTACTAAAAAAGGAACAAAGGGCAAGACACGCTTTACTTTTTCCAGCAAAGGCACAGCGAAATTCGAACCCAGGGGCATTCCTATGCTTGATGGCAACGAATACGTGGCGTTTATCCAGGATGCCATCTGGAACACGGCCAATGCTCAAGGTCTTGCCAATTCATCCAACTATCTTGAACTGCTTTTTGATACCCCTGAAATCAATTACAACACCGACTGGCGCTATTTTGACGAATACAACGCCAACACCGATTGGCTGTCGTACGTGGAAAAAGACGCCTTCATCTCAGACAACAGCTTCTCCATGTCGGGTGGTGGTGACAAAGCCACCTACCGTTTCTCCATGTCCTACCTCGATGAAGGGGGTACCACGGTGGGAACCGGCTTGAACCGTTTGACTTCCAGTTTGAACATCGGCTACCATTTTTCAGACAAACTAAGGGTAGACGCCGACTTCACGTACTCCGATTCCCGGAAGAAGGACAATTGGACGACGGCTGTCCGTGCCGAAGCCCTACGTAAGATGCCCAACAAGAGTCCCTTCTGGATTGACGACGCCACCGGTTTGCCAACCGAAGAATACTTTCTCAGGCAAAACAGCGAGGAGTTTCAAGGTGCCTTTAAAGGCTCGTCGAACTTTCATCCCATCATTATGGCCAACGAAAGTTTCAACAACTCCTTACAAAAAGAGGAAAAAATAAACTTCAGGATTAATTACGACATTATGCCTGGCATGGTCTATACCGGCTATGTGTCTATGAAATTCAGGACGGTCAACACCCGTAAATTCCTACCTCAAGCGGCTACCGATGTGACCATTGACAATACCTATGCCAACCGCAGCACCGATGCCTACTCTAATAATCTGGCTCTACAAACGGAAAATAAGGTCATTTACCGTAAAAACTGGGATGACAGACACAACATTGTTGCTACCGGTTTGTGGCGAACGGCTCAAACGGTCAGTTCCAACTATTCCACGGAAATTTATGGCGCTGCCTCAGCCGGGATGTCCGACCCCTCTACGGGTGGATCCATCCGTTCGTTGGGCTCCAGTGATTCCGAAGTCAGAACCTTGTCGGGCATTGGCAGTTTCAATTACACCTTCCTTAATCGCTATGTGCTGAATGCCACCGTTAATTACGAAGGCAAGTCCAGTTTGGGTAAAGCCAACCGTTGGGGTTTGTTCCCCTCCTTAGGTATCGCCTGGCATGCTCAGGAAGAAAGTTTCTTAAGGGATCTTGACTGGCTTGAGCAGAGTAAGTTCAGGGCCAGTATCGGTCAAAGTGGCCAGGCACCTGGAGGGACAGCCCCCTATGTTGGTACGTACACGGCTGTGGGCAAGTACATCCAGAACCAGGCTGTAGCACCCTCTTCCATGCAATTGAACAACCTTAAGTGGGAAAGTTCCACCGAATATGACTTTGGCGTCGATTTGGGCTTCCTTGACAACAAGCTGACCATGACCTTTGACTACTATTACAAGTATACCAAAGATCTGTTGCAGAGGGGTGTATCCATTCCTTCGTCTACTGGTTACAGTCAACAAGGTAACACCATCGCCTATTTCAATTCCGGAGAAATCAGCAATCAAGGCCTGGAATACAGGATCGACTATGAAGTCTTCAAAAACAAGCACTGGCGAGTAGCCGCTAATTTCAACATCAACCGTAATATCAACACCATCCAGGCCTTGCCCGAAAACATGGTGCCCACTTCCTTTACCCTGGGCAACGGTCGCTATGCGCAGAAGTTGGAAACCGGCACACCGGTAGGCTCTTTCTATGGATTCCAGTATGCCGGCGTGTATCAAAACCTGGAAGAAACCTACGCCAGGGATGAAGAAGGCACCATCATGACCAATCTGGACGGTGATCCCATCGTCATGAAGAACGGAACCTATACCTGTTATCCCGGTGATGCCAGGTACAACGACCTCAACCATGATGGTATTATCAACGAAAAGGATGTCATTTACCTGGGCAACAGCATGCCTCTGGTGACAGGTGGCGGTGGCTTCAATGTGAAATACAAGCAATTTACCCTCACCTCTTTCTTCCATTACCGCTTGGGCCAGAAAATCATCAATGAGACCCGCATGAACAGCGAGTCCATGCACAAGTCTGACAATCAGAGTAAAGCCGTGTTACGTCGCTGGCGCAATGAAGGTGACGATACCACCATCCCCAGGGCTTTGTGGAACTACGGCCTCAACTGGTTGGGTTCAGACCGCTTTGTCGAGGATTGTTCTTTCCTACGGTTAAAAACCCTTTCGTTGAGTTACGATCTGCCCAAAAACTGGTGTGAACGCATCAATACCAACAGCATTAACTTGTTTGTAACCGGTTATGACCTGTTTACGTGGACCAAATATACGGGACAGGATCCTGAGGTCAACCTGCCCAGTCGTATCACCGACCTGGCCGTGGATAACGCCCAAACGCCGCGCAGCAAACGCTTTGCCTTGGGCGTGACCGTCAATTTTTAACCTTTTCACGTGTGTGAACCATGAAGCAAAAAATCATCCATAGTATCTTCGCCGTGCTGGCCCTGCTGTTTATCACAAGCTGCAACGACTGGCTTGAGGTGATGCCCCAAAACGACCAGACAAGCGACGCCTATTGGCAAAACCAGGAGGAAGTGGACGCCATGGTTACGTCGGGTTACTTGTACCTGCGTGAGATGGTGGTGGATTACCTGATCCCCTACGGAGAATTGCGTAGCGGTCAAGTGTTCAGCATTAAAACCAACAAACTGCAAAATTTTCAGGTGAAACCCACCGATGAAGACCTTTGCGATTGGGGGCCTTTCTACCAGATCATCAATGTGGCAAATACAGTCTTGAACAATGCCCATAAAGCCAGAGCCAACGACAGAACCTACAAAATGGAGGAAATGAACGCTCATTTCTGTGAAGCGTACTTCCTGAGAGCACTTAGTTATTTCTACCTCGTAAGAAACTGGCGTGATGTACCCTTGATTACCGTGCCCTTCGAGGACGACTCCTATTCCTACCACGTACCCAAGGCAACCGAAGATTCCATCATCTCCCAAATAAAGGCCGACATCAGAGCCGCCCTGGCTACCGGAGCTGCCAAGGAATACTACGAAACCACCTGGGAAACCAAAGGCAGGGCCACCCGTTGGGCTTTGTATGCCCTCATGGCCGACGTGTGTCTGTGGTCTGAAGATTACAACACGGCCATCACGTTTTGTGATTACCTGCTGAATGCCACTTCGACCCACGCCCCCGTCCTGTTGTCTACACCCAATCACGCCACCTGGTTTTCCATGTTCAATCCGGGCAACAGCAACGAATCCATTTTTGAGTTGCAGTGGGATTACCAGGAAAACCAAACAAACAAATTGCCGGTGTTATTTGACAACACGGCCACCAACCGACTGTACCAGCTGTCTCCCCAACTGCTCCAGGATTTCAACAACGAGTATGGCTATACGGTGGAAAACATGCTGGAAGCCGTCAGGACTATGTTCGGAGGCTACTATACCACCGATCCCAATGCCTGGGAAGTCGCTACCAGCGGTTATGTCTGGAAATATTGTGGTTCGCGTACCTTGTCAGACAAGCGCACACAGACCTACTATGATCCAAATTTCATCCTCTACCGCATGGCCGATGTCTACTTGATGAAAGCGGAAGCCTTGATTTTACGAAGCAACAATGCCGAAGATTGGGAAGAAGCTGCCACGTTGATCAATGCCATCCGTGTACGCTCCAACCTGGAGCCCATCGACGATGTGACTGATCTGACCGAGCAGGAAATGCTGGCCCTGGTCTTGTATGAACGTCGCATGGAGTTGGTGGGAGAAGGCAAGAGTTGGTACGATGTGCTCCGTTTCGGTCGTAGAGCCAACAAAAAGTATAAAGCCATATTCCTGGATGATATGGTGACCACCTACAACAAACAGGCTGGAGAATCATGGCTGTTGTCTGTGCTGAGCAACGAAAACGCCCTATTCCTGCCTATCAGTGAATCCGAGCTTGATGCCAACAAACTCCTCGAACAAAATCCGTACTATTATTGATGCCGCCATGAGAAAGCTACTACCTGTCATATCCCTCTTGCTCCTCGTTGTGCTGGCCTGTGAGGATCCCTTTATGAATCAGACCTACATTGAGAAGACCAACGAAGACCTTGAGCTGTCCAATGCGTCTTTCCTAAAGAAAAACGCCGCTGAATTCTCCCTGTGGATTGAACTGCTCAAGCACGCCGACCTCTACAACGCGCTCAATGACGCCTCCACCACCTCTACGGTGTTTGCCCCCAACAATGAGGCCATGGAAGCATTTCTGGCCTGGAAAGGTGTAAGCAGTGTCTCCGAACTCGACCCGACCTACGCCCGTTATGTGGCCGAAGTTCACATCTTACCGTACAACCTGAACGAATCGTCCTTCATCACCTACGTCGAATCAGGCACTGTGCCCATACCCACCGTGTTTGGCTCCTACCTGACCACCACATACGGGAGCATAAACACCGAAGTGGATGATGCCTTCAGAGACACAGTCAAAGTACAGGATTCCTTATCTATTTACCTGAACAACCAGGCCAAAGTGGTGGCCCTGGCCAAAACCACAGCAAACGGTCAGGTCTATACGCTGGGTGGCGTGATCAAACCGTTGTCGGAAACCATTCTGGACGTGTTGAAACCCTACAAGGAATTTGACCTCTTTATCGAAGCCGCCGAGATAACCGGTTATGCCGACACCTTGGCCGTTTATGCCGATACGGTGTACAACCTTGACGGCAGCCATTCGGTCAACGACATCCGTTTCACGTGCCTGGCCGTCCCCGATGTTGTATTCCAGGCCGCAGGCATCAACACCATCGACCAACTGGTCAGTTACCTGGGGGCCGGTAGCGATTACACCAATCCGGAAAATGCTTTAAACCGCTACATCGCCTACCATATCCTGGGCAACAGCTATACAAAACAACAACTCTTCACCTTCCAGGAAGATGGTCAGGTGATCCTGTTCGACACGAAGCTGAGCAGCCAGGTCATCACCGTTGAACACAAGAATGGACAAGACCTGATTAACGGCGTGGCAACCATACTCAGGAGCGGCATTAAAGCTAGAAATGGACTCATCCACAAGGTCAACCACTTATTGCCTGTCTTTGAACCCGATCCTGTGACTGTACGCTGGGATTTCTGCAACTTTGCCGACATCCAGTCGTTTGTAAACTACTACGGGGCGACAAAAAACCTGGGCGAGTTGTTCTCCAATGCATTGACAAACAAAGAATATCAGGTTGACCTGAGCGAAGATCAGCGTGAGGGCAACAACGGTACCATTACCGCTTTCACGTATCAGGCCAATACCTCCAAAACACCCTACGGTACCTGGCGCAAGGTCGGATTCCTCAAATGCAGCTATTTGAGCACGGCGTTGAAAGACGAAAACAAGTACGGTGCGTACATGAACAACTTGCTCACCCTCAACCTGGGCTATGCTGGCTGGGTACGCTTCAAAACACCCACCATCGTCAAGGGTAAGTACAAAGTGGTGATTCACTATGCAGCGGCCCCCGGTGTCAAAGTCTATTATACGGGTGGAAGCTTGACCAAGTTCAACCTGGATGACTATCAAAAATCCATGTACATGTGGAAAGGTTTGCCGGGTAAGTTTACCGATCCGGCCAAGCAAACCAATGCCAACGCCAATGGCATTGCTTCGGACATCCTCTGGGAGTCTGTCACCTTTGAACGTTCCGAAAGCCATTTATTCAAAGCGACCATGATGGACATCAACGCCAAGACCAATGGAAGCTACCGGCAAATGTGGGATTTTGTTGAATTTATACCCATCAACGACTAATTTGCTCGACGACATATGAAACGAATATATCAACTTAAACTATCGGCCGTCTGTCTGTTATTAACGGGATTGATTTCCTGTCAAAACGCCTGGGATGACCACTACGAACGCCAGGATCCGGTGTCGGACACCTACACGGTCTGGTCAGGCGATGCCGAGAGTTACATCAAAGGACAGGCGAACTTGAGCCAGATAGCCACATTGTTGGAGGAACAAGGCATGTTTGAACGCACTTCACCCGACGGTGGTTACACCTTTATTGTCTACGACAATGCGTTGATGAGCGGACTAGGAACAACCGATCCTGTCATGTTTGCCAAACAATGCGTTTCCGATGTATCAATCAATCCGGACAAACTGAAAGAAGGCTTCGGTTTGTACACCCGACTGGGCAAGAACATCTGGATCAGTATCATTGATGGTCAGCTTTGTCTTGATGATTTCCCGTTGGTCAAGCAAGTCAAGACCAGCAACGGTTTTGTTTACCAAGTGGGAGGACTCATCCCCATACGGCCATCCATCTACGACAAATTGCAACATCTGGATAGCAATTATTCGGACTTCGTTGCCCTGGTCAAGCGTTATGAAGAAACCTACTTCGATAAAGACAACAGCACACCAACGGGCGTTGATCCCATGGGGAACACGGTGTACGACTCTGTGATGAATGTCCGCAACAACCTGATGGACCGTTACACGGCAGATGGCTTGAAATTATGGGACATGCGTTCCGAGGATTTTGTCAGTACCCTGTTTATCCCTTCCAACCAACTGGTCAGGCAAGCCATTCAGTCGGCCCTCGACAGTATCCCTCGCTGGTTGGGCAGGGTGGCTACCGATGCAGACAGGGAAAAATTTGAACGCTGGCTGGTCAGAGCCTGTTTTGTCAACAAACGCCTGGATCCTGACGCCGTGTTGCCTCAAGCCGGTGATTTCGACTGTGTAGGAGGCTATCAGCGCATCATCGACAAAGCGCAGGATGCCGAAGTGTTCGAGTACATTGATGCAGCCCGTTGGCGGCCTTCTGTCCAAACGGTCGATCCGGCCAGCCGGGAAGCCCTGAGTAACGGAGTGGCTTACTACCTCACCGACTTGAAAATCCCCAACCATGTGGTCATTTACAGGGTTAAGGCCAAGTTTTACGAATTGTGGGGAGCGATGAACGATACGCAGAAGGATAAGTACTTCCGTTGGACCAACTGGGTGGAGCCCATGATTGTGAACGATGCTCAATCGGAATTCATCCTGTCAGAAACCTTACCCACGATGTACTATCACGTGTTGACAGCCATTCCCAGTCCTGAAGCCCTGACAGACTCCCTGGTATGCAGCGTGAGTTACGATGGGGTGCTGTACAATTCGGACACCCGTAAACTGACAGAGGTCAGTCTGCCTGCCGGCGAGTATTACCTGCGGATGGGCTTTAAACACAGCCTGCGTTACTGCATCAACATTTGGTTCAACGACAGCCTGTTGGTCGAAGATATGTTGTTAAATGCCCAAGGCTCCAATTTCCACTTCGATCGAGGCTCGGTCAGTGACCTGGACTATTACGGACGTTCAACCATTGGATTCCCTGAAGGGTACAACTGGCGGGATTGGATCGAGAAAAACGAAAAAGCGGTCGCCTACGATACCGACGGCTACCAGGTCGCGGTGGTCAATTTGCCCCATAGTGGCAATTTCACCATCACCATTGAATCGAACGATATGTCTTACTTGTACGATCCTACCAACGGACGGTCCAAAAACAACGTCACTCAATTGATGATGTATCATTGGTGCCTGCGGCCTACCATCAACAACTATTAAGTCATGCTCATGAAGAAACGTTCAATCATAACGGTCCTGCTGGTTTTATTCCTGCCGCTGCTCCTGCCGGCCCAGAATAAGACGTACAAAGGTGTCGTCGTTGGCATTGACGGTCAACCCATTCAGGGTGCCATCATTACGTATTCCTACGGATCTCTCTCCGTCGTGACAGCTTCGGATGGTTCTTTTTCCTTGGATCATCCTGACAAACCTGGTCGCTTGACCGTGGTTGCCGAAGGTTACTACGATAGATACTATCCGCTGAACGAAACGGCGCTGCCTGGTTCCATTGTCTTGACCCCTACCTCTACCCCAGTCTATACCGGAACCTTGCAATGGCCTGACTATACGCTGGGCCGCCATCAACACAGCCTTTCCACACAAGGAGTGGAGAAGAAAGACGTCAAATACGTGTGGACCATTGACCAGTCCATACAGGATAAAGTCACCGGATTACGCGTAGTTCGTCAGGGTGGTATGCCTGGTGAAGGCGCCTATTTGAATATCAGAGGGCTGCATTCCATTGTTGGGGCCAACACCCCTTTGTACGTGGTAAACGGTATTCCGTATTTCGGACATGAGGACGTTTCCCACGTCATCAACGGGTATTCCCGCAGTGCCCTGTTCAACCAAAATACCAGGGATATCCGGAGCGTGACTGTTCTGAAGGGGGCCGATGCGGCTGTTTACGGTTCGTTGGGATCCAATGGCGTTATTCTGATTGAAACCGAACAAGCCACCTCCGACAACCTCGAAACCCGCATTTCCTTCACTGGCCAGTACGGCCTGAGTTTGCCGGGACGCAGCTTACCTGTGCTGGGAACAGAAGACTACAAGACTTACCTGCAGGATATCGGCATGACCCGTTATAGTCTGATTACGGCCCTTCAAGCCGATTATCCCTTTCTGCAGCAGGGTGACAATTATCATAGCTACCTGTTCAATAATAGGACGGATTGGAGCGGGCGGGTGCAAGGCCCTTCCTTTGTGACCGACAACGTGTTCAGAGTGGAAGGTGGTGACGAAATTGCCAAGTATAACATTTCGTTCGGCTACTTGTCCGAGGGGGGTGTCCTGGGAAGTACCAAAAGCGACCGTTACCACACCTTGATCAACTCAAACATCATGGTGAGCCGTGCCGTGGATATTTTCACCAACGTGGGCTTGTACTACGTGAACAGCAACTTACAGGAACAAGGCATGCAATCGGCCACCAACCCCTTGCTGGCTGCCTATCACGCCATGCCCTTGCTCAGCCCTTACCAGAAAGAGCCGGATGGCACCCTGCTGAATACCTATGCCACCTACGATGGTTGGAATGTCAACAACAACCCGACCTTCCCGTACGACAATGTCAGTAACCCCCTGGCCATTGTCAATACCGTCAAGGCGGCCGACATCATTTACGACGCCAACATCCGCCTTGGATTGAACGTTAGGGCAAACCGCTACCTCACCCTGACTGGCCTTTTGAACCTTTACTACAACTATACCCAGGAGTCAATTTTTATTCCAGGTGTCACCAACAAGGCCATCGTGCCGCAGTATTACGGAGTGGGCAAGAATACCGTACGCAAGGGCATTACTGAAGACATGACCAACTTTTATGGCCTAAGCGGTCTGTATCAACGTGCCCTGGGTGGTGTTCACCGATTGATGGCTTCAACCGGCCTCCGTTTCATGAACCGCAGTCTTGAATACGACCTCGCTTCTGGTTACAACACCGCCAACGATTTTTATGAAACCTTGGGCAATGTGACCGACGATCC
>JAAYBL010000066.1 GCA_012718945.1 Bacteroidales bacterium | reverse complement strand
GATTGCCTTTGTCCAATGAATTGCCCAATGGATGGATGCTGCGCTTTTCAGCCTGTCCTATGTTTGATGCCGCCATGAACCACACTGAGTGGGGCGTATCGCCCGATGTAGCCGTCAGTCTTGATTCAATCGATCACGTTGAAGGCTACGATACCTTGATTGAACGAGCCATTGACTTGTTGACGGCTGAATAACCACCCTTCAGCTCCTTCAGGTTGACCAAAAATGCCTGAGTATGGAAACCATTGCCTGGATAGGATTTTCACAAGGCCTGTTTGCTGCCTTGCTCTTGGTTACGAAGAAACAGCCTTCGGTGTCCGATAAATTGCTCACAGCCTGGTTGTTTCTACTTGCCCTGGAATTTTTGACCTGTGGTCTGGATTACAGGATTCTTGGCCTGCCCTTGCTGTCGAGTACATTCTTGTTGTTCAATCCGGCTTTTTATTTGTACACCAGAACGTTGGTCGACAAACGGTTTAAATTGGATAGTCTCCAGTTGGTCCATTTGTTGCCCTTTTTGTTGTTTGAAAGTTTGACGTATGCCTTAAACACGCCTTATGCCCTTCATGATTTCTTTGAACGGGATGGCGCGCTGACGTTCAGGCTGGCCTTTGGGGTGGTATCCCTGCTGTCCTGGATAGGTTATAACCTGGCTACCGGACGCCAATTGTTGAAACACAGAAGGGCCCTGCTCAACGAATTGTCTACCTTCGAACATGGTGAACGGGTGTCCTGGCTGCTGTTTGTGGTGATCTTTTATAACCTGTATTGCCTTATTTGTATGGCTGTGGCTATCGCTGTCATTGTATTGCGTCTGGAGATACCCATCATGCCTGTGTACAATTATTCCGCCCTGCTGGCGCTTGTTTATATACTTGGTTTTTACGGTCTGCGACAAACAACCGTGGCGATGGATGTTGATGCCAAGGCATCTGAAACGACCAAGTACAGCCATTCGAGTCTGTCGCCAGCCAAACGTAAGGCCATCGTTGGCAAATTGAACGCTTTTATGGCTGAGCAGCGGCCATACCTGAACCCTGAACTTAGTATGGGACTGTTATCTCTATCCCTTAATATCCCCAAGCACCAGTTAACCGAGGTCTTGAGTACGGAACTGAATACCAATTTCTACCAGTATATCAACACGTTCCGGGTAGAGGCCGTCAAACAACTCCTGGTAACACATCCTGACTATTCCATCGAAGCCATTGGTTTTGAATGTGGGTTCAACAGCAAATCATCCTTTTTCAAGGTTTTCAAGCAACAGACAGGTCAGACCCCTTTGAGTTGGTTGAAGCAACCGTAGTATCTCCACGGCAAACGTACCACAGCCAGTAGTCCCGCTTTTAAACCGCGGACTATTTCTATCTTTTTTTTAGGTAGTCTTGTTCCAAACATCATCCCATGAGAACAAGGAACAAAGACTACGATTCCACACGCAGATGTGTAGAAATGGCTTTCAGACAGTTTGTTTGCTGCCTGGCTGTATGTATGGCTGTGTTGCCCGTCACGGCTTCGGAGAGACCTGTCCTGGGCGGATATGTCAGGGGGCAGGCCTGGTATGCTCATCAGGCATCGACCTTCAATGCCCTGTATGGTGAATGTGCGTTGAAGGTGTCTGGCCATACAGGCGCTGTCTTCTATGCATCGGATGTGAGGGCCAGGGACGGCCTTTTTTTCAATGAGCGGCAAACCCTGCTTGAGTTGAAGGAGGCGTATGTTGGTTACAGGACATCTTGGTTTGAGACCAGCCTGGGTAAACAGATTTACGGATGGGGCAGGGTAGAGGGTTTTAATCCGACCAACAACCTGACCGTCTATGATTATTTCCGGCTTTCTGACCAACCTGATGATCAAAAATTGGGTGTATTCCAGTGGCTGTTGAGTGTCAGGCCCATTGAAGCTTCGACACTGACCTTGGTCTGGCAACCCCTTTTCACCCCATCCATTTATCGGTATGAATTGTTTGACATGGGGCAGGGAGTGGTGTTTACCGACCCTGTAAAGCCCAAACCCAGCCTGGGGCAAGGTAATCTGTCGCTGCGCTGGAATGTGGACGTGCCGGCTGTAGGTTTCTCCCTGTCCTATTTCAACGGATACGACCCCTACCACGGCATCGATTTAACTGGATTTGTCTTACAACCAACGCTTCAGCTCACCTATCAACCAGCCTATTTTCGCAAACAGAGCATCGGAGCCGACCTGGCTTTGCCCATCGGGTCATTTATTATCAGGGCAGAGGCGGCCTACGATTTAACCAGTAATGACGCAGGCAGGGAGTTCCTTCCAAAATCCGATTTAAACGCCGTGGTGGGCCTTGAAACTGTTCTAGGGGGCATCACTACCCTGGTTCAATACCAGGCAACCGTTACGTCAAACTGGGAGGCGCCGGTGATGCCGGTTTTGACGAATCCATCCGATCCCGCCGAACAGTACGCCTTTGCTTATGCCATGGCCAGGTATGAAACGGCGAAGTTTAACCGAAAAATCATGCACCAGGAAAAGGCCAGTCAACACGCCCTGATGCTGTCCTTGCAACGCAGCCTGGCATTTGAGACCTTGTCCCTGGGGGTAACCGGTCTGTACGACCTGACCACCAGGGAATATATCGTGCGACCTGAATTGGCTTGGTCATGGACAGACGCACTGACATTCAACGTGTGTGGTGTTTGGATGAATGGCCCTGCCCGTAGTCTGTACGATTATGCCGGCAAGGTATTGGCTGGTCTGGGTGTTGGTTTAACCGTAACGTTTTAAGCGATGGTCAAAAAACGACGCCTTTTCAAGCACCGGCTTTGGTACATTGCTGTACCCGTGGTGTTGGCCTTGTGTATGGTGCTGCCATTGACCCGGTCAAGGATAGATACGGATCTGATGACCTATTTGCCCAGTGATTTTCCATCACGAAAACACCTGGATAGTCTGGAAGCAGCCTTTGGAAGCTACGATCCTTTATTGTTGGTCATAGAGACCGAGGATGTGCTCGATCCTGCCACCTTGGGCAGGCTGACGGCCCTGGAAGCCCTTTTTGAAGCCGATACCTGCATCGGACAGGTCATTTCGCTGATGGGCTCACAGGATGTTCGTGGGGAGGCTGGCAACATGGTGGTCGACCCTGCTGTTCCTTTTATCCCGACATCATCGGCCGAACGGGAGGCATTGCGAACGATTGTTCAAGCCAACCCCCTGGTATACGACAAGTTGGTGTCCACGGATTTCAACCTGACGTTGAAGGTGCTCAATCCGGTGGATGGTTGTACGGACGAAGCGTTCATGAAAACAGTGAGGTCGACCTTGGAGGCGCACCCTGGCAAGGAGCACATTTACCTGGGCGGGTTGCCTGTGCTCAGGCACGACATTCAACGGATGGCCCTGCGTGACTTGTTGGTTCTGATGCCTATCGGGCTAATAATCATGTTGTTGACACTATACGTGTTGTTTAAGGAGCGTAAGGGTGTGTTGTTGCCCTTTTCCGTCGTCTGTCTTTCTGTTTTGGTGGCCATGGGCCTCATACCCCTGATGGGTAATGCGTTCAGCATGATAGCTGTATTGATACCCGTGCTGATGATAGCCATTGCCAACAATTACGGCGTGCACCTGATGACCCGCTATTATGAATTGAGGGCCTTGCATCCCCGGTTTGGCATGAAACGATTGGTAGGGGAGGCCGTTGATCGACTCACCATGCCCATCTGGTTGACGGGGTTGACCACCATGGTGGGGGTACTGGGGCTACTCTCACACCCGCTGTTGCCACCCAGACAGATGGCCATTGTCGTATCGGCAGGCATTTTGTTTGCCGTCGTGGCAAGTTTGACCTTTCTGCCGGCTGTGTTGTCAGGTCTGCAACGGGAAAAGCGTTCATCCCGCCGACGCAGCACATTGCTTTTCAATGGCTCAATGGAAGAACCGTCAGGGCTGACTGCTACACCGTCAGGGCTGGCTGCAACTTCGTCAGGACGGCCTGTGCAGCCTCTTAACCTGATTGGGAAGCTGTTGCACGTCATCAGTACGTGGGTGACACATAGACCGAAGGTGATTGTGACTGTTTTTGTCCTGCTATTGATGGTGGCAGGGGCCGGATTGATGCGTTTGAAAGTCAATATCAACCTGGAATCGTTTATGCCCGCAGGCCATGAAATGCGGACGGCTGTTGATGGGATGAACCAACACCTGGGAGGCGCAAAGACCCTCTCTATTGTGTTAAAAGCCCCTATGACTCAACCAGCGGTGTTGAATGCCATGGATACGCTGGGGCAGCGGCTTCAACAGCTCCCCGGTGTTCACAGCGTCACGTCTCTGGCTACCGTGGTGAAGACCCTCAGCAAGGCCATGAACGAGCCTGATCATCCCTGGTACGATAGGATACCCGACCAGGAGGCCGCCATCGCTCAGTACCTGGCCTTGTTTTCCATGAGTGGGGATCCGGCTGAACTCGAACAGGTGGTTGATATGATGTATACCCAAGGGCTGATCAACGTGCAATTCAGGGCTGAGACCTACCGAGCGTTCAAGGCCACGGTGGCATCCTTCGAAGCGGAGCTGGACAGGCAGCCCTACGATACCTTACTGGCCGGTCAAAGCCTGGTGGAGATGGAACTGGCGGCGTCTGTCGTCAAGGGATTATGGTCCTCGTTGTTGTTGGCTTTCGGATCCATCCTGTTGCTGTTGTGGCTCTTATTTAAGTCACCGACAGCTGGATTGATGGGCGGACTTCCGTTGGTGGTTGCCTTGATTGGTACGTATGGCCTGATGGGTTGGTTTGGCCTGGAACTGGACATCGCTACATCCTTGTTGTCGTCCATTGCCATTGGATTGGGGGTGGATTACACCATCCACCTGTTTTGGCGGGTGCATCAGGAACGCGATGCCGGTCTTGACTGGAACGATGCCTTGAGTAAGACGCTGACTACCACGGGTAGAGGCATCATGGCCAATGCCTTGTCGGTCATGGCTGGTTTCTTGGTCTTGTTTTTGTCAAGCCTGACCTTGCTCAAAGCGTTTGGTTTCCTCATCCTGTTTTCCCTGCTGCTCTGTCTCCTGGCAGCCTTGCTGTTGGTACCCGCTGTCTTGAAATTGAGACAGCCTTCTTTCTTGTCTACTAATAAACCAACTAACCAATGAAACACGTAGTAAAAAACCTGTTCTTGCTCAGTTGCCTGGCTTGTCTGCTGACGAGGCCTATATCGTTGAAGGCGGCAAGTGAAGCGTTGCCTGATCCCGTTGTTTTAATCAAGGCCTCTTCCGATGCCATCAGTCTGACGGCGGCCGATATGGAAGCCACCCTGTCTATCTATGATGCCAAAGGCAATGTTCGAACACGACGCATACAACAGGCGTCAAGGGTGTTGGACGGGGTGACCAAGACCCGTCTGACTTTTTTATCACCGGCTGACGTGGCTGGTACGACCCTGCTGATCTACGATTACCCGGATAAAGACGATGATATGTGGATATACCTGCCCGCTTTGCGCAATACCAGACGGATCGTCAGCCGGGACAAGGGGCAGTCCTTCATGGGCTCAGCGTTTAGTAACGCCGATTTGAGCAAACCGGCTTTGGGCGATTACACCCATGTGTTAACGGGGGCTGAAACGCTGGATGGTAAGGACTGTTGGGTGGTAACGTCCACCTGTAAGACGACAGCTATTGCTCAGTCACAGGGCTTTGCCGTGAAAAAAGCGTGGATAGACAAGAAGACCAAACTGACGCAGCAGTTGGTCTTCTTGAATACAGCCGGTCAACAAACCAAAATCTTGACCCTGAGCGATTACAAACAATTGGAGGACGGCACCTTCATGGCCTGTCGCCTGGAAGCGAAGACCTTATCCAACAAGCGCCGCTCCGTATTGACCGTTGATGCGCTACGGCATGGCTCAACATTGCCAGCGTCTCATTTCTCCAGCCTCAGCCTGGATAAATGAGTTGTCGGCAGCCACTGCTTTTTAGTCAGGAACGGTCAGCTTCAGACTGATACTGACATGCCGCCCCGGTTGACGCAGACCGCCGAAATCCGTGTGTGTGGTGTCAAACAGGTTGTTGACATCAAGGTTCAGACTGATGGCCTGCAGGGTCCAGGTGAGCCGGCTGTCCCACATCCAATAGGGTGCGTAAGCTAGCAATGCGCCCGATGACTGGTCGGCGTAGGTGCCGGCTCTGTCGTAGTAGGCACCGATAAGGTGGAGGCGCAGGTTGCCACCACTGCTGGTGGACAACAGTTGGGCGGTGGCTTTGCATTGAGCCTTGTGCCTGAGGTAGTCCAAGGCGTATTTGGAATCCAGCCCTTCGGCGTCTTTATCCAGGTGCTGGAAGGCATAGTCGGCTGAAACACGTGTGAGCGGGCCAGTCGAGGGCGACCAGGCTATTTCCATCAGGGCTCCTGAGGCATTGATCCGTGTCAGGTTGCGGCTGTACCATTTAATCGAGTCGGGGTGCCTGACCCAGTCAATTTGGTTGCTCCCTCTGCGGTGCCAGGTTTGGAAGCTGGCGGAGAGCCGCTCGTACTGATAATCCAACTTCAACGCGCCTGTCACCGCTTTTTCGGGCGACAGCATCGGGTTGGCCACCTGGGTGGCACTTTGATAATATAAATCGGTGAACGTAGGTAGACGAACGGCCCGATTTACGCTAAGACTGAAGTTGAAATTAGGGCTGAAGCGGTGGATGGTTTCCACATGCCCGTTCCAGTACCATCCCATGCCCGAGGTGGTATTGATGGCCAGACCAGCGCTGAGTGTGGTTTGATCGACTTGCCATCGCTGGTTGGCAAACAGACTGCTCGTCAATCGGTTTTTAGCGCGCGTGTACACCGCGTCCGCATCCAGCCAATCCTGCTTGGGAACGTCCATGGGCTCTCCCAACACATTGCTCAGTATGTGTTCGTTGCGTAGGTCAACTCTCATGGCTGTCAGGTGTGCGTCACGACGATGTGTCAGGGTAAACCGACCTCCGGTGACCCTGGTGCGGTGGTAGTTGTGTCCGCTATACCAGGATGCCGCCCCTTTATTGTCTCTGAAGAGTTCGAAACGGTCGTGGTGACGGCGTTCGTAGACCTGCGCTTCCCCATGGTGGTTACGCCAGGCCTTTTGCCAACTCAACGCTGCAAACAGGGTTTTGGTGGCTTCGAACTGGTTGGGATAGGCCAGGCTGTAAAACTGGTTGGCACCGAAACTTTTTTGTTGGTAGCCCAACTGCAACAGCCATTGTCCGGCGGTTTCATGGCGGTAATCAGCTTGAATATGACCGTTCAACTGGTCGTAGTCGGTGTTGGGTTGATAGCCTGCGCTGCTTTTCTGGCTGATGCCAACTTGCATACCCCCTTTGTCGGTATGTCGGCTAAGCATGGCACCCAGGTTGCGGCGTTGCCAGCTGCCAAGGCCGGTTTGGACCGTTGTTTTCCATCCTCTGGACAGCGGAGGTCCTGTTGTGACCAAATTAATGGCCCCGGAGAAGGCATGGGCGCCCAGGAGGCTGGCTGCCGATCCGCGCAGGATATCTACGCGTTGGAGTTGCCAGAGTTCGATGGGCAGGTTTAAGTTGTGATGGCCGGTTTGTGGGTCGGTGATGTTGACCCCGTTGAGAAGGATGAGCACCTGGTCGAAGGTGCCGCCATTGAGGCTGATGTCGGCTTGAACCCCGTCGGGGCCGCGTTGACGGATGTCAACACCGGGTACGTGGTCCAGCAGGGCGTCGAGGCTGAGGACGGGCGCCGCCGCAATATCCGAGGGTTTGAGGGAACTGACAGCGAAAGCGGTCGCTGTCCAGGGTAGGGGTTGACTGGCGGAGACTTCCACTTCATCGAGTGGAATCTCATCTGCCGGCAGTTTTAAGCTGTCAACCTGAGCAAAAACGGTGTGGTAACTGGCCTGTGTCAGGGTGCAGGAAAAGGTCACCACGCCGATTTTGACGACTTTGTGCAGGCTGGCGAAAACGGCATAGCCCTTTCTCGACCAGCGTTTGAAACAGAGGATGGGCATCTTATTTGGCCGGTTCCCAGTAGCACATTTTCGGAGACACGATGGCACCCGATGTTTTGAGTTGTTTCATGGCCTTGTCGACCTCTTTGCGGTCTAAACCAGTAAGTTCGACCAGCTTCCCTGCGTTCAGAGGGGTGCCTGCCTGTTTCATGGCTTCTAGCACTTGTTGCGTTGCATTCATTAATAATAGGTGTTAAGTGAGTAATAGTGGTGGCTGTCTGCCACCTTTGGCAAAGATAGGCATTTGTGCTTTTGTATGAAACACCCCAGCGGCTAAAACAAGCCGATGACACCGCGGGTCAGGAAGATCCATAACAGGTATCGCAGCCCTTTGCCCAGGGTCATGGCCAACAAGGTTAAACTCAGGTTGGCTCTCAGGTATCCCAAACCAATGGCCAGGAGGTCACCCACCAAGGGTACAAAGGTGAAAAAAGCCATATAGGCCCCTTTTCCATGTAAAAACAGCAAGACTTTGTCTAATTTCTCCGGTTTGACCTTCAGGTAACGTTCAATCCAGACCGGATTACCCAGGCGCCCCAAGCCATAACAGGTCATGCCCCCCAACACGTTGCCGGTTGTGGCTGCCAGCCAACAGAGCCAGTTATCCCCACCTGCCGCAAGCAAACCGCTGAGCACCAGTTCGGAACTGAAAGGTACGACACTGCCTGCCAGAAAGGTGGCAATGAAAAGACCTAAATAGCCCCATTCAATCAGTGTTTCCATGGGTAGGTATTAATTGTAGGACAAAACCGGAGGCGGTGCCGTAACGACCACCTTGAGTAGCGGTGAATAAATAGGCGGGATGACCGTCTTTCATCAACAGTTGGGGACGTTCCAGCCTCCCATACCGTTTGAGATAAGTCGGCGGTTGGGGCTCCCTGATGTATTCAGCCAGCCCTTTCCAGGCTTTGCTCGGTAAAGACCATGTCAATCCATCATCCGATGTGCTGTATAAACCGACGGTGTGGTTGAAAAAGCCCATGTCTCGCATGAGCAGGTGAAAACGATGGTTTTCCACCCAGATGAAGGCGTCTTCCACCTGGCGGTTTTGTCCGAACACCGAGTAATTGATAAGCGGATTTTCCTTGACCTTGACGTAGGGTCCCAATGGGTTGTCGGCGACAGCCAGGCCGTATTGGCGATTGCCCCTGATGCTACCCGTATCCCCCTTGTAAGCGGCATCGTTCCAGGACTTGTAATACAGGAGGCAGCGGCCATCAGCGGTTCGGATAAAAGCGGGGTTGGTGGTACAATGGTCGTCCCAACTCCCGGGCGTGCCCGGTTCCAGCAAAG
>JAAYBL010000065.1 GCA_012718945.1 Bacteroidales bacterium | reverse complement strand
TTACCTATCCAAACAATTCAAGGATATTACCGGAGAAACCGTGTCGCTGTATAAAGCTGGGTTGGGACAGACCTGCCAACCCGAAAGTGTACAATAAAGACAAAATCTTGTACAAGATTAAAGTTGCCCTGGTGTAATTTTGTGCCTAACAATAGCCACTTATACCCCAACCTGCTATGAGAATCAAACCCAGTATTGCCATCAATGACAACGGTTTTTTGTTCGACCCAGGCACCGGCGAGTCGTACACCACCAATCAGGTGGCTCGTGAGATTATCTTTATGATGAAACAACATCAGCCGCTCGACGTAATCAAGACTACCTTGCTTGAAAAATACGAGGTCGATGAGGTGACGTTCGAAAAGAATATCATCGATTTTCAGGCCATGTTGCGACATTTCAACCTTTGTGAAGACGGTGAATGATGAAAAAACAACGCATCACCATTGCTGTGACCGGATTGAACAATACCGACAATCCGGGCCCCGGTGTTCCCGTTATCAGGGGCATTCGCGCGTCGACCGACCTTGATGTACGCATCATCGGGTTGGCCTATGAAAACCTGGAGCCAGGCATTTACATGCCCGGAATGACGGACAAAACCTACCTGATTCCTTACCCCTCAGCCGGTACCAAGGTCTTTCTCAACCGTATTTTGGAAATACACGCCCTGGAGTCGATTGATGTGATTATTCCCAACTTTGACGCCGAATTGTACACCTTTATCAAGTCAGAAAAATTGTTGGCTGAACAGGGTATCAAGACCTTTTTGCCCACCCTTGAACAATTGGAGGAACGCAGCAAAGCCAATCTGCCTACGTATGGTCAACGGTACGGTGTTGCTGTACCCGAATCGGTGGAAATCACAGGCTTGAACGACATCGCTGGGTTGAAGGGACAGTTCGATTACCCCTTGTTGGTCAAAGGGAAGTTCTACGATGCTTATCTGGCGTATAATTCAGACCAAGTCATCACTCATTTTAATAAAATTGCCGCCAAGTGGGGATTGCCGGTCATTGTACAGGCCTTTGTAAAGGGCACTGAAGTCAACGTCGTCGCCTTGGGAGATGGTACCGGTCGTACCATCGCCGCCGTTTCCATGCGTAAGCAATACATCACCGACAAGGGAAAAGCGTGGGGGGGCATTACCATTGATGATCCCAATTTGATGGCGATAACTCAAAAATTGATCGCTCAAACTAAGTGGCGAGGTGGTATGGAGTTGGAAATGATAAAAACCACCACGGGAGACTACTACTTGATTGAAATTAACCCCCGCATCCCTGCCTGGGTCTATCTGGCCGTTGGAGCCGGACAAAACATACCGGAAGCGTTGGTTAAATTAGCCATGGGCTTCGATGTGCCTTCGTACCCGGCGTATCAAGTGGGTAAGATGTTTATTCGGTATTCCTGGGACATGTTGGGTGACATCGGTCAATTTGAACAAATAACCATGAATGGGGTTTTGCAAACAGACAAACAAAGCATACAATGAAAAAATACATGACAGAACGAATGCGTGCGTTTAAACACACAGTAGCCACTTGTTTGAT
>JAAYBL010000010.1 GCA_012718945.1 Bacteroidales bacterium | reverse complement strand
TGGTCTGTTTCCTGGCCCTGTAAAACACAACAACCATGTCAATACTAACTCCGGAACCCGGTTTGTTGTTCTGGATGCTTCTGACATTTGGTATCGTTTTCTTTGTCCTGGCAAAATTCGGTTTTCCTATCATTGTCAAAAGCATCGATGAGCGTAAGGCTTTGATTGCCAAAGGCATTGAAGACGCACGCAAGGCGGAGGAACAATTGGCCGTCGCGCAACAGACGTGCGACCAATTGATTGGTGAAGCCCGGTCGAAGAAGGATGCCATCCTCAGGGAAGCCGCCGAACTCAAAGAACGGATGATCAGTGAGGCCAGGGAGCTTTCGCTGGCCGAGGGCCGTCGATTGACTGAACTGGCCAGAAAAGATGCCGAAGCGGAGAAGCAAAAAGCCGTTAGAAGCCTGCACAACGAAGTGGCCTTCTTGTCCGTTCGTTTGTCTGAGCAGATCTTGCGCCGCGAATTGTCTGAGAACAAGGAGCAAAAGGCGTTGATCGACCGCTTTTTGGATGAACTGGAAGATAAACCGTTGTAAACATGAATGTAGGTCAGATTGCGGTACGTTACGCCAAAGCCTTGTACGAAGTCACAGCTGAAGCTGGCGAAGAGACCCTGGTACACGATGCGCTGAACATGATTCAGCAGCAGGCATCGCTAGTACCGGCTTTTGCCGAGGCCTTGATGAGCCCCTTGGTTGACGAGGAGGCCAAGTTGGGGTTGATGCGGATAGCCGCCGGAGGCAGCCTTCCTGGCACGCTGGAGCGTTTTTTCACGCTTCTGGTCGATCGCCGCAGGGAAGATACCCTGGTTGACATCTGTCATGCCTTCAAGCAACGCTACGACAAGGAAAAAGGCATCGTCAAGGTCAGACTCATCACCGCTGTGGCGTTGGATGAGGCCAGAGAATCGGCCATCCGCACCAAGTTGGAAGCCTCTACCGGCCGATTGATTGAATTATCCCTCCAGGTGAGGCCGGAAATTATCGGTGGCTATATCCTTATGACGGACGAGAAAAGGTTGGATGCCAGTGTGCGTACGCAACTGTTGACCATACAGAAACAATTGACAATATAACGGAAACGGCAAATTGGTCGTAACCATTAGAGCAAGATCATAGGAATGAAGGAGATAAAAGTGAGTGAAGTCAGCGAACTCTTGCGCAACGAGCTGCAGGGTGTCAACAACATGGTACAACTGGATGAAACCGGTGTCGTGTTGCAGGTAGGTGACGGTGTTGTCCGCATCTACGGGCTGAAAAATGTACGTTCAGGTGAGTTGTTGGAATTTGACAACGGTGCCCGGGGTATTGCCATGAACCTGGAAGAGGACAATGTAGGTGCTGTCTTGTTCAGTGAGTCTTCAATGGTGAAGGAGAACGACACCGTGAAGTGTACGGGTAAGATTGCTTCCATCATGGCCGGTGAAGGTTTGTTGGGCAGGGTCATTGACACCTTGGGTAATCCCCTGGATGGCAAAGGCCCCATTCAAGATGCCACCACTGAAATGCCCTTTGAGCGTAAGGCTCCAGGAGTCATTTTCCGTCAACCCGTCAAGGAACCTCTGCAAACCGGTTTGAAGGCCATTGATGCCATGATTCCCATTGGCCGTGGCCAGCGTGAGTTGATTATCGGCGACCGCCAAACAGGTAAGACGGCCATCGCCATCGATACCATCATTAATCAACGTGCCAACTACGAAGCTGGTAACCCTGTTTATTGTATTTACGTAGCCATTGGCCAAAAAGCCTCCACGGTAGCAACCATTGTAAAGGTACTCCAGGAGAAGGGTGCCATGGACTATACCACCATTATTACCGCCTCTGCCGCCGATCCAGCTGCTCTTCAATATTACGCCCCATTTGCTGGTTGCGCTTTGGGTGAGTACTTCAGGGATACCGGTCGCCATGCGTTGGTGGTTTACGATGACTTGTCGAAACAAGCCGTGGCTTACCGCGAAATTTCCTTGATTCTCCAACGTCCTTCAGGTCGTGAAGCCTACCCAGGTGATATTTTCTACCTGCATTCCCGTTTGCTGGAACGTGCAGCCCGCATCATCGACAGGGATGAAGTGGCCCGTAATATGAACGACTTGCCAGCCAGCATGAAAGAACGTGTGAAGGGTGGTGGTTCGCTGACGGCTCTCCCCATCATTGAAACACAGGCCGGTGACGTATCTGCTTACATACCCACCAATGTCATTTCCATTACAGACGGTCAGATATTCCTCGATACCGGTTTGTTCAACAGTGGGGTGCGTCCCGCCATTAACGTAGGTATCTCCGTTTCCCGTGTGGGTGGTAACGCCCAAAATAAGGCGATGAAGAAGGTGGCCGGCACGTTGAAAATTGACCAGGCCCAGTTCCGTGAATTGGAGGCTTTTGCCCGATTCAGCAGCGACATGGACCCTGTGACTGCCTTAATCCTTGACAAAGGGCGTAAGAATACGAAACTGCTCATTCAACCTCAGTACAAACCCATGCCGGTTGGTCAGCAAATTGCCATCCTGTATTGTGGAACCAATGGTTTGATGCGCTCCATCGCCATCGATCAGGTGCCTGAGTTTGAACGTCTGTTCCTGGAAGACCTCTTTTTGAACCATCCTGATGTGGTCAAGGCCTTGAATCAGGGCATCGCTGATGCAGCTAGTCTGAAAGTGCTTGAAGCCATGGCCGCCAGCGTTACCGAAAAAATGACACAAAAGGGCTAAGGCATGGCATCACTCAGGGAAACGAAAAACCGGATAAATTCCGTTCAGAATACGCTGAAGATCACCTCGGCCATGAAACTGATTGCCTCGGCTAAGTTTCATCAGGCTCAGCAGGCGGTCAAGAAAGTGCAGGTGTACGATAACAACTTGCACGGTATTCTGACGGGCTTGTTCGAGGGCCGCGAAGCCCTGGAATGTGCCTTTACCACTGTTAGACCCCTTAAACGGATAGCCATCGTTCCCTTCTCTTCTGACACCGGTCTTTGCGGTTCCTATAATGCCAATGTACTCAAGGAGGTGGAGCGCCTTGTGGAAGACTGGAATCGACGTGGTGTTGAAGTCATGGTATATCCGGTCGGAGAGAAGATAACGCACAGTGTCCTGAAAGCCGGATTGCCCACCAATGAAGAAGGCCGCCATCTCTTGGATAAGCCAACCCTGGCCAAGTGCAAAGCCTTTGGCTCTGTCTTGATGAAGGCCTTTCAGGCTGGCGAAGTAGACAGGGTGGATATTGTTTACCATCGACTTAAATCAGTGACCAAGCAACTGCTCACTGAACAGACCTTGTTGCCCTATGTGCCTGAACCTTCAACCGGCACGACCGCTCCACAAGATCTGGTAACAGAACCTTCACCCGTCGCTTTCCTGCGTTTGCTCTTTCCACAGGTGATGACATCCCATCTTTACCTGGCGGTTTCCGAATCGCTGGCTTCTGAACATGCTGCCAGAATGACGGCCATGCAGATTGCTACCGACAATGGCAATGACCTTCTCAAGGAACTAACCAAACTTTACAACAAGACACGCCAGCAAGCTATCACCAACGAAATCCTCGATTTGGTCGGTGGTCGTGCAAGGAAGAGTTGAGACGTGATATAAAACGATGCAACCATGAAAAGGACAGTTGTAGTTTTGCTAATCTTCATGTGGTTCGCTCTGTCTGTTCGTGCTCAATATCAAGCTTCCCTATTGGTTGAGCCCCTGTTGCACACAGATACCACTGTTTTGGGCCAACCCATCAAGTATCCTGGCGTTGCATCGGCCGAAGTTACCTTTTCCAAAGTCACCATACCCCCTGGTGCCAGCACAGGTTGGCATAAACACCTGGTACCTGTGTTTGCCTATGTATTATCGGGTACGTTGACCGTAGAACTTGAAAACGGCGAAACAAACACCTTCAAAACGTCTTCTACATTTGCTGAAGTGTTCAATGTTTACCATAACGGTATCAACAAAGGAGACACTGATGTAGTCTTATTAGCCTTCTACCTTGGGGGGGACGGTCAACCTTTGTCGTTGAAAAAAGACCAATAGGCCCTTTCTGACTGATTTTTGGAAGTTCATCCTGCTTCTTTCATGTACTTTTGAGCCATAATCCCACATTCAATGATTATGCGCTCATCCCTCATCCTTTCTTTTGTTGCCTTGTTGGCAACCACAACTCTGTTTGCTCAAGAAAAACGTACATCCATCAAGCCCGGCGAATTGTGGCCCGATGACAAAGGTGTCCACATCAATGCTCATGGTGGTGGCATGCTATACCATGAAGGTACCTATTATTGGTTTGGCGAACACAAGGGTGATCGCTCCAACGCAGCGTTGGTCGGTGTCACCTGCTACGCCTCCACTGATTTGTACAACTGGGACAACAAGGGTGTCGCCCTTTCCGTGGTGGATGACCCCAACAGCACCCTTGTGCGCGGCTGTGTTATTGAGCGACCCAAAGTGATTTATAACGAACGGACCAAGACCTTCGTGATGTATTTTCACCACGAACTACGGTTCAGAGGGTATGATGCTGCCAGGGTGGGGGTCGCTGTCAGCAAGCAGGTGACCGGTCCTTATACCTTTATCGATTCTTATCGCCCCAATGCTGGTTTTTGGCCGGCCAATATGCCTCTTGCTGAACGCGATACTAACTTGAATGCCCAACCTGAACCCAAATCCTGGACACCCGAATGGATTGATGTTGTAAAGAACGGACTATATACGCGCAGGGATTTCAAAGGGGGACAGATGTCCAGGGATATGACCTTGTTTGTGGATGATGATGGCAAGGCTTACCACATTTATTCAGCCGAAGAAAACCTGACGTTGAACATTGCCGAATTGTCCGATGATTACCTGTCGCATACCGGTAACTATGTTCGCATGGCCCCAGCTGGTCACAACGAGGCGCCGGCCATTTTCAAGAAAGGAAAAACGTACTACATGATTACCTCTGGTTGTACGGGCTGGGCTCCCAACGCTGCCAGACTCTTTACAGCAAAGCATATCATGGGACCCTGGACACAACATCCAAATCCCTGGAAGGGCGATCAGGCTGACATTTCATTCGATTCTCAAAGTACCTTCATCTTCAAGGTGGCAGGTCGTAAAAATACGTGGGTATTTATGGCCGACCGTTGGCGGCCTAATCATCCTTCAGATGGTCGTTACATCTGGATTCCCATCGAATTTGAGAAGGGATTACCAGTTTTGAAGTGGAAAAAAGAATGGTCGCTGTAGTCAGCGACCATTTCTTTTTCAGGGTAGGTGGTTTGAATAGCTTACAAAGACCGGTATACCTCGCAGGCAGCCAGTAACCAGGCACCTGTGCCAAAATTGTAGGTGGATTTGGC
This sequence comes from Bacteroidales bacterium, assembly GCA_012718945.1. Taxonomy (GTDB): domain Bacteria; phylum Bacteroidota; class Bacteroidia; order Bacteroidales; family UBA1402; genus UBA8389. The sequence continues at coordinate 373 of JAAYBL010000010.1, read as the reverse complement.
GCTAACCGTGGTCTTGGGGCTGGCGTTTTCACCAATGGGCTGTACGTAGCCAATGTTCATATCTTCTTGTAGGGCTGTTTCTGTGAGGTATTTCCAGGCTTTTTTGGCCATGGGCAAGTATTCCTTTTTGGACAGGAGGCCGTTGTTCATGCCCCAATACAAGCCGTACGTAAAGAAGGCTGTGCCACTGGTTTCCGGACCAGGTGCATGGGCAGGGTCCAACATGGTGCGTGTCCAGTAGCCACCTTCTTGCTGGGTCGTTTTCAAGGCCTTGGACATGGCAATGAAGCGTTCTGTAAACAAGGGACGTCGTGGGTCGTTTTCCGGCAAGTCTGTCAGTACTTTGGCAAAAGCGGCATAGACCCAACCATTG
>JAAYBL010000064.1 GCA_012718945.1 Bacteroidales bacterium | reverse complement strand
TGATGGGTTTCTCATCCGGCGGTCAAATGGCTGCGCTGCTTGGAGCCCGCAACCAACCCTACCCACCCTACCAGACAAAAGCGTACAGTGAGTACTCAGATCAGGTTCAAGCCGTCATCGATGTCGATGGCGTCCTGGCCTTCATCCACCCTGCCTCCAGCGAAGGGGCCGACAAGCCCGGCAAGCCCTCAGCGGCAACGCGCTGGTTTGGCTTAAGCGTTCAAGACGACCCCCAACCCTGGCAGGAGGCGTCAGCACTTCATAACCTCCACGCTGGCAGTGCGCCCATGTTGTTCATCAACAGCTCCCAACCACGTTTTAGCGCTGGGCAAGCCGAAACCATGGCCTCCCTTAAATCATGGGGGATCATGACCGAAGCCCACCTGTTAGAGGGAAGCCCTCATTCGTTCTGGCTCTTCCATCCTTGGGTAGACAGCACCTTGAACCATGTCCAACACTTCCTTCAACAGCGCTGGCCAGAGATCACCCCTCGGCTCCAATAACCTGTTTTTTTGCTACCTTTGCAGCTAATATCTTTCACGATGAAGGCTGACCTAAACCTTGAAATAGATGGGCTAAATACGCTGATTCAAGCCAATAAGCCTTTTTTCCTATACAGGCGCCCCGGTGCAACCACTTGGGTGCTGGCCATGTTCGATACAAACTCGGTTCATCAATTAACCTCACTGGATGACCTGAATGATAGACAGGGCTACGTTATCGCACCGTTCGACCTCACGTCAAACCACCCCATCGTTCTCCTGACTGATCCAAAGCTGTACACTGACCAAGAGGCCATAACGGTCATCCTTACACAAGAAACGGCCAGCACTGCTCACCAGGCGACAAACGACCAATCAACCTACCACCAAACGTCTGACGCTTTAAGCGAACAGTACCACCGGGCGTACGTGTCCTGCATGGACACCATCAACAAAGGTTTGTGCCAAAAAATTGTCCTTTCCAGACAGGAAAACAAAACCAAACCTTCGTCTTTCTCTGCAGCCAGGCTGTTCAACAAAGCCTGCGCCACCTATCCAGAAGCGTTTGTCTACCTCTGTCACACAGCCCTGACAGGCACCTGGTTAGGCAGTTCCCCTGAGCCACTTCTGGAAGAGCACGACAACCGCTGGTTGACGGTAGCGTTGGCCGGCACCCAAACAAGCAACCAAGTAGACACCCCCCGCTGGGACAGCAAAAACCAGGATGAACAACGTATGGTTGCTGACCATGTGGAAGCCGTCCTGGAACGGTTTGGACTACACGCTGAAAAAGCAGGACCGGTCAACAGCCAAGCCGGAAAGCTGACCCACCTGAAAACGACCTATCAGTTCAATCTGACCAATCAACAGTGCAGCCGATTGGGAACATTACTGGCCGACCTTCATCCTACGCCAGCCACCTGTGGTTGGCCAACGGACAAAGCCCAAGAGGCGTTAAGACGTTACGAACAACACGACAGAGCCTATTACGCCGGCTTTCTGGGACCCTATCAAGTGAATGGTCATACAGCCTTGTATGTCAACCTACGGTGCATGAACATCCAGGCCGATCAACTCATCCTGTACGCCGGAGGAGGATTATTGGCCGGCTCCACCGAGGAAACCGAATGGGCGGAAACCGCACATAAAATAGAAACGTTACTATCCTTGATAGATTGAGACCCCTATGTATACATCGAAACGGAATGTTTTGGAAACAGTGGCCTTGCTCAAGGCCCATGGCATCAACCGCATAGTCCTTTCACCAGGATCACGCAATGCGCCCTTGATTCAATGCTTCATATCAGACCCATTTTTCGACTGTATGTCAATCATTGACGAACGTAGCGCCGCCTATCTGGCACTGGGATTGTCGCTGGAATCCGGGGCACCGGTAGTGCTTTGCTGCACGTCAGGTTCTGCCTTGCTAAACTACGCCCCTGCACTGGCCGAGGCGTATTACCAACAAGTGCCACTGATTGTCTTGACAGCCGACCGCAGCCAGGCCTGGATAAATCAGATGGACGGCCAGACCCTTCCCCAGCCGGGCATCTTTGGGCCCTTGGTCAAACTGTCCGTACAGCTGCCCGAAGTAATGGATGAGACTAGTTTATGGCAATGCAACCGCCTGGTCAACGAAGCCATACTGACCTGTCAACGATCAGGCAAAGGCCCTGTACACCTCAACATCCCACTTTCCGAGCCCTTATTTGATTTTTCAGTTCCTACGTTACCAGACGTTCGCCTTATCCTGGACAACCACCCTACTGAGTTCACCCTACCAGAGGCGTTGAAAGAACGCTGGCAGCAAGCGGGCAAACGTCTGATTCTAGTGGGTCAAAGTCCAAGTGATCCAGCACTCAGCAAAGTGCTTGACAACCTGTCATCACGCTGCGACTGCGTCATCCTGGGGGAATACCTTTCCAACCTTGACTCGAAAAGCCTCATAGGCAATTTCGACAATATACTGAACCTTGCAAACGCTCAGGCCTCCGACGCATTACAACCAGATTTATTGGTAACCATAGGGGGGCACATCGTTTCCAAGCGTATCAAACAATGGTTACGCGCACAGTCCAACCTGGAGCACTGGGATGTCTCGACAACCGACCGGTTGACCGATACCTATCAACACCTGAGCCAACGCATCACCGCCTCACCCATAAGTGTGCTGGCAGCCTTGCCCGAAGACAAACCGACCAAGACGACCGAAACCTATGCAGCCCTTTGGGACCGTCTATCTGCCAGCCTTCCGGCTCCTCAACCGAAAACCTTACCCTTCTCAGACCTCTCGGTGACCGGCAGTCTACTCAATCTGTTACCAGCAGGCGCCTCCCTTCTGGTGGGCAACAGCAGTCCCATCCGCAATGTCCAGTATTATCCCAAACCAACCTTGAAGGCAGTGTATGGCAACAGAGGCACCAACGGCATCGAAGGAAGTCTATCGCTAGCCACAGGGCTGTCCCTGCACAACCCCTCACCCCTCTATGTCTTGTTGGGCGACCTCAGCTTCATTCACGACCTTAGCGGCCTGTGGACAGCTCAACAAAGCAACAACTTGAGGATCTTCCTCATCAACAACGGAGGTGGCGGAATCTTCCACCACATCAACGGATTGGATCTTTCTCCCAACCTGCAATCATACGTGGCCGCCAACCACCAACAACAGCTGGATGCCTGGATCAAAGCAGCTGGCTTCGATTACCTGAAGGCTGGCAACCACGAAGAACTCTCGGCAGCCTTAGCCGCTTTTACAGACCCCAACCGCACTACATCTACGGTCTTGGAAGTGTTCACCAACCCGGATGCCAACAAGCATGCGGTTACTCACTATTTATCCACCCTCAAAAACGCCCTATCATGAGCCAACGTCCCTGGACACCCGTTAAAACATACGAAGACATCCTATTCGACACCTTCGAAGGCATAGCCCGCATCACCATCAACAGGCCCCGTTACCGTAACGCATTTACACCAACCACAGCCCAGGAAATCAGCGAAGCTCTTCGCATCTGCCGCGAAGACCCATCCATTGGCGTGGTTGTTCTGACTGGCGCGGGAGACAAGGCCTTTTGTTCCGGAGGCGACCAAAACGTTAAAGGCATAGGTGGCTATGTAGGCAAAGATGGCATCCCCAGACTCAACATCCTGGATGTCCAAAAACAAATCCGCTCCATGCCCAAACCTGTCATTGCCATGGTCAATGGTTATGCCATCGGTGGCGGCCACGTGCTTCACGTTGTTTGCGACCTCAGCATCGCCTCAGAAAACGCCATCTTTGGACAAACCGGCCCGAGAGTAGGCAGTTTTGATGCCGGCTTCGGAGCCTCTTACCTGGCCAGCATCGTAGGGCAGAAAAAAGCCAGGGAAATCTGGTTCCTATGCCGCCAATATTCGGCCCAGGAAGCCTTGGAGATGGGCCTTGTCAACAAGGTTGTACCCCTGGACAAACTGGAGGACGAAGTGGTAGAATGGGCCCAAACCATGATGCAGCACAGCCCGATGGCCCTTCGCATGCTCAAGCTTGGTCTTAATGCCGAACTGGATGGACAAGCCGGCTTGCAGGAATTGGCTGGAAACGCCACGCTCCTCTACTACCTCACCGAGGAAGCCCAGGAGGGCAAAAAAGCCTTTCTGGAAAAACGCGATCCCAACTTCAAACCATTCCCTAAATTTCCCTGATAACTCATCTGCCGGTGACATGCCCTTTCACCATCGACATAAGCCCGCATACTTTGCGCTTTATCAAGCCTGCGGGAACTTCCAGAGGCATCATGACCACCCACAAGGTCTGGTATGTCTGCCTTACCTCAACCACACTCCCCTATAAACAGGGTTGGGGGGAATGTGCACCCTTGCCCGGGCTCAGTGTGGACGACAGACCGGATTATGAAAGCCTGCTATTGTCGCTCAGCCAACGATTTGAGGCAGAAGGCCGAATCGACTGGGCAGCGTTGAAGCCCTACCCTTCCCTCTACTTCGGTTTCGAGAGCGCCTGGCTACAATACGAACGGGGCGACCAGCTGTATTTTGAAACAGACTTCTCAAAGGGAAAAACGGGGATACCCATTAATGGGCTCGTCTGGATGGGGTCTTTGGAATCGATGACCTCGCAAGTGGAAAACCTCCTCTCAAGGGGATTCAGTTGCATAAAGTTTAAAATTGGCGCCCTGCGATTTGAGGACGAATGGACACTCATACGCTCCATTCGCAAACGTTTTCCAGTCAGCGCCCTACAAATCAGGGTTGATGCCAACGGAGCGTTCACCCCGGAGCAAGCCATGGCTCGCCTCCATCGTTTGGCCGAACTCGACATTCACTCCATCGAACAGCCCATCAAGGCCGGCCAATGGCCTGCCATGGCCAGATTAACCGCCACCTCACCCCTGCCCATCGCTTTGGATGAAGAACTGATCGGCGTACACGATCAAAAAAGCAGAGAAGCACTCCTGGACACCATCAAACCAGCCTACCTGGTGCTCAAACCCAGTCTCCACGGAGGTATTGAGGGGTGCAAATCCTGGATTCAGTTGGCCGAAGCAAGGCAAACAGGCTGGTGGGTCACCTCAGCACTGGAGTCAAACGTGGGGCTGACCACCATTGCTCAATGGTGCGCCACCCTGAACAATCCCCTGCATCAAGGACTTGGCACAGGCAGCCTGTACGAGAATAATACCTGCACAGCCCTCCACATCAAGGGTGAACGTTTGTATCACCGTCCTCTACAACTGGCTATCCCTGGTTCTCAAAAAGAAAAAGGTCAGCCTGAAGGCGGCTTTTTACTCAACGGACAACACTTCAACTGGGAAAGCTTGCAAGCCGCTTACCCAAGCCAGCATTGGCCAAAAAGTGCCCACATGGATGCCCTGATGGCATTCCTTTCAGAGTGGTTCGATCCTTCACCAACCTTGACAATCCAAACCTCAGGTTCAACAGGTGTACCCACGTCGTTCAAAGTCCCCAAAAGCCGACTGATCTACAGCGCTAGACAGACCATCCAGTGGTTCAACCTCAAGGAAGGCGACGATTGTCTCCTGTGTCTTGACCTGCAGTTCATTGCCGCCAAAATGATGGTTATCAGAGCATTGGTTGGTGGCCTAAGTTTATGGATCCAGGCTGCCGACGGACACCCCTTTAAGCAGACGCAACAATCCTTCCGTTTTGTACCACTGGTACCCATGCAGGTTTATAACAGCCTCCAGCATCCGGCCGAAAAAGAAGCCCTCGAACGCTGCTCCACCCTATTAATCGGTGGTGCCGCATTGTCGCCCGAACTTGAACAAGCCCTTCAAACGGTAAACACCAACGTATACGCATCGTATGGCATGGCCGAAACACTTTCGCACATTGCGCTTCGAAAAGTCAACGGCAAGGAGGCCAGCACCTGGTTCACCCCATTACCTGGCATTCATCTTTCCCTCACCGACACCGATTGCCTGCGTGTTGAAGCGCCCATGCTCTGCGTGGCACCAATAGAAACCAAGGATATTGCCATGCTGGATGAAATGGGGCGATTCCGCATCCTGGGTCGCCAGGACAACCTGATTAACACCGGAGGCAAAAAAATCCTGGCTGAACGATTGGAAGCCACCCTGTCTTCTTACATCAAACAACCCTTCGCCATATCCAAACGGCCTGATACCCTGTTGGGCGAACGCCTTGTCCTGGTCACCGAAGGGCCTTTTGATCTAACACGCTTACTGGGGCTCGAACCAGCCTGGACAAGACCAAGGGAACTCCTCGTCGTAGACGCATTGCCCCTTACGAGCAGCGGGAAAATTGACAGAGCGACCCTCGAACAATGGGTCAACGCACAGGCACCCGTTTAAAAAAGGCCAAACCGCCCCAGGCAATCAACACGCTGTACAACAGGCTTAACCACTCCGGTTTGTACAAGCCCATCCATTGAAACATGGGTGTTCTGGTGGCGTTCTCCCAATCGATCAACATGGGCAACGCATAGGGGTCGTAAACGGCATACGCCCACCCTTGCACCAGCACCATGGATAGCACATAGGCGAACACACCAACGACAACTGTCACCAACGTATTATTGATCAGCACATTCAAGACAAATTGAATGGTCAGGATGGCAAAGAAGGTGATGTAGAACCTCAGGGTATAAAGTGTCAGAAAGCCAAAAGGCAAACCTGTTAGCTGCAAAGCCAGGGCCGGCTTTAGCCATCCCAGCAATAACCCGACCAGGACAATGCCAGCAGCCTGTATTAAGGTCGCCACCAACAAACCAAGCAACAGAAACAACCACTTGCCCCCGTATAAGGTCGTTCGACCCAAAGGAATCACCAATAACCGTTTCCAGGCGTTGGCTTTATACTCTACATGGTGATTGAAGGCTACCATCAGGATGACCAGAAAGGGGAATAGCAACCCAGCACTCAAACCCATACAGGTTGACAGCAAGGTATCCCAGCCATTCGCCCCAGCCTCAGGCACAAAAGAAGCCCACCTGAACAAGTAAATCAATCCTTCCACCACCGGAATAAACAAACCACCCAATATAACCATCCATGGTAAAAAGGAGTGCCGCGCTTTCATCCACTCGGCTTTTATAACTTTCTTCAGCATGGTCCTCTCAATTAGTCAATGTTAAGTATAATTCTTCCAAGTTGTTTTGCATAGGCGACAAGGTATATAACCGAATACCACTGTCCGTCAAACACCGAACCACCTCAGGCAAACGCTCTATGTCTTCTGTCTGAAACAACAATTCAGTCCCTTCATCGCTCAGACAGGGATTCAACGCTCCATCCACCAAAGCACAGGCTTCTTTGGGGCGGTCACAATGGATTTTATACCGTTTTTTGTGTACCATATTGTTTCTCAAGGCATCGATGGAACCGGAAAACAAGTGTTTCCCCTTATCAATGATGCAAATCGTGTCGCAGGTTGATTCAATCTCCCCCAAAAGATGGCTGGACAAGAAAATGGTTCTACCCTCCTCCTTACTCAACCTCAACAGCAAATCCCTGATTTCTGCAATCCCCTTTGGGTCCAATCCATTTAAAGGTTCATCCAGAATCAACAACTCAGGCGTATGCAACAATGACAAAGCCAGTCCCAACCGCTGCTTCATGCCTAAAGAAAAAGAGGACGTCTTTTTGTTTGCCACATGCCCTAGCCCCACCAAGCCAAGCACTTCCGGTATCCGCTTCGGGGCAGTTCCATAATACGTGGCATTCAAGAACAGGTTCTCTTCAGCAGTGAGGCTACCATAAAGTGAGGGGTGCTCAATTAGTGCACCGACAGAGGCATAGGCTGCAGACGGATTTTCCTTCATATCTATACCATTCACCTGGATTCTGCCACGTTCAGGCCTGCACAAACCAAGCATTAAGCGTATAGTAGTGGTTTTACCTGAGCCATTGGCGCCTAAAAAGCCAAAAATGGATCCTTCAGGTACACGAAAACTCAAGTCATCAATAACATTAATGCCTTTTGAATAGGAAAACGTTAGGTTTTCAACGGTTATCATGGCGACTTCATCTGATTTAACAGTACAAAAATACACACATCATTTAATGTACACAACAACAATCATCATTTTTATATTATATTCAAAGACAAAACACCTAATTTTATAAACAGACTTTACTAACATTCGAATTGATTACTTCACATCCAAACCATTGATTTATCCCGTTTTTTATGTAGGTTTGTGGTTATCAGGTTGAATGCCCCAACGATTAAAACACCCCATGAAACCATACCTCGCCTCCTTGTTGCTGTTTATGTCCCTGTCAGGTATACAGGCTGCACAGCCTTACCAAACAGGAAGCCACAACGCTCAGATAAAAACACTGCTTGTTCATCCTGTCAACGACTGGAAGGCCTCTCCCATCATCCATCTAGGTTCTGACAATCAACTACTGATTAGCTTTGACGAACTGTCCCACGACTACAAGCGCTACGCATACCGCCTCATTCATTGCAACAAAGACTGGAAACCATCCGACCTGGCGCTGATGGAATACATGGATGGTTTCTCCGAAAACGACCTGGATACCTACGAACCATCCATCAGCACCAATACCCTGTATACCCATTATTCCCTATGCTTGCCCAACGACGACGTCAAACTGACTGTATCAGGCAATTATGCGTGCCAGGTTTTTGACAAGGACAACCCGGACGAAGTCTTACTGACAGCTTGCTTCATGGTAGTCGACACAAAAGTCTCCATTAGAAGCGAGGTGACAGCCAGCACCGACATTGATACGGAAGATCGTCACCAGCAATTGCGCTACGAAATCACGCCTAGAGGTTGGCAATTCAGGGATCCTCTGTCAGAAATACACCTGACCATTCGCCAAAACCGCCGCATGGACAACCAGGTATACGGCCTGCAACCTCAAGAGGTGAATCCCACCAAATTGATCTATGAACACAACAAGGCCTTGATTTTCCCCGGTGGTAACGAATACAGACGCTTCGAAACAACCACCTTCAAACGCTCCGGATTGGGCGTCAACCGTGTAGCCTTTGAACGGCCCTTTTATAACGTTGAATTATTTGAGTGTGAACCCCGTACAGGTGGATATACCTACGACCAGGACCAGAACGGTCGCTTCCTGATCCACACCATCGACAACGAGCCCGACGAAACCACGGCCGATTATTTCCTGGTGCACTTCGCCTATCCCACCCCGACGCCCTCGCTGGATGAAGGTCTGTACCTACAAGGCGACTTGGTAGAAAACCGATTGGATGAATCCAGCAAACTGCGTTACAACTTTGAACGCAAGGCCTATGAAAAAACCCTGCTACTCAAGCAGGGTTCCTATAATTATCAACTCTTGTTCAAACCATCAGGCAGCAAACAGGCCAGTTCTTTCAAGACAGAAGGATCTTACTGGCAAACCGAGAATGAGTACCAGGTCTACGTCTATTATCGTCCCTTGGGTGGACGCTACGACCAACTGATTGGCTTCAATGAGCTGAAAACAGCCTTCTGATTAAGCGGGAGTCACCTTCCAGCGTAACCGCCAACGGCCATCCTCGTAGTCGTGGCTCAACACCGAAAATCGACCAATCTCAGCGGTATTGTCCACATGAGGGCCTGAACACGCACACAGATCGTAGTCCCCCACGGCAATCAGGCGGATACTATCACCAGCACCTTCGGGCAATTTGCTCAAATCCACCAGATTGGCTGCCTCCGCCAAGGACACAAACCGTTCAGTCACCGGCATACCAGCGTCAATAACAGCATTAACCTGCTCCTCCAATGAGGCAATTTCAGCCTCCGTAGGCGCTTGATTCAACCAGTAATCACATTTGGATTTTCGGCGCTCAATGTGAGCGTTCATAGACCGTTTGCACCCATACATCCGGACCATGGTCTGATTCAGGATGTGTTCGGCCGTATGCATGGGCTCCGACGTGTAAACCTTCATAGCCCTTAAGACGCTTTACGGTTCAAGAAATCCACTGCCCCTTGGGGATCTGGTGCATAGAAATCGGCACCAATCTGATGGCAAAAGGTCTCGTTGACAGGAGCACCTCCTACCAGAACTGTTGTATCTGGATGAAGCGACTTGATTTGCTTGACAGAAGCCTCCATGTTGGCCATGGTGGTTGTCAACAAGGCCGAAAGGCCAATATAAGCGCCGGGGTATTTGTCGATGGCTTCCAGGAAACGTTCGGTGGAAACATCAACACCCAGGTCGACGATGGTCCAGCCACCACCCTCAATCATCATGGATACCAGGTTCTTACCAATATCGTGCAAGTCCCCTTTGACCGTACCAATGATAAACGTACCCTTGGTCTGGATATCTCCCGAAACAAAATAAGGCTTCAGACCGCTCATCGAGGCACCCATGGCCTTGGCCGACATCAACATCTGGGGTACAAAAATCTTGTTTTCAGAAAATTTTGCTCCTACCCGACTCATGGCCGGAATCAGGGCGTCTTCCAAAATACTGGAGGGCGTCACGCCGGCTTCAAGCGCCTGCAGTGTTAACTCAAGAGCGCCGTCCTGGTCACGCAACTGGGGTGGGTAGGGCGATTTTTTATCTACTTTACCAAATTCAACAGCTTCCGCTAGTTTTTCTATCAATACTTCCATGAACTATTTATTTAAGGCTTTCATATTATGCTCATTATAGGGGTTTTTACCCTCCGGTGTAATCAGGAAATCAAGCAACTTCTTGTAGCGCTTTTCCACCTTACCCCTGACAATCTTCATCGTGCTGTTCATCAATTCATTTTGCTCGTTGAAATCCTCTTCCAGGATGGCAAAAGCCGAGGGTATCCAACGTTCCGGGAATATATCGGCGTATTTACCGCCCTTTTTGTATTCGTTGATGGCTTTAGCAATCAGCTCGATGGCCGTACGCTTGCCGGCTTCCGAAGTATAATCAGGTACTGCCCGACGGATGGCATCCAAATTGGGCACCACCAAGGCCACCGTAAAGGGACACTGATTGTTGTATAGCATGACCTGGTCAATATAGGGGCTCAAGGTGACCATGGACTCCTCGATGCCTTCCGGACTGTATTTCTCACCATCGCCACCGATAAGCAGGCTCTTGGAACGGCCATAGACATTCAGGAAGCCATCCTTGTCGAGCGACCCCAGGTCTCCAGTCCAAAGCCAGCCATCTTTGATGGTGTTGGCCGTCGCTTCAGGATTCTTCCAATACCCGGCCATCACGTTTTCTCCGCGGATAACAATTTCACCTTTATGGTTGATTGGCAAGATATTACCATGCTCATCCCGAATCGTTACTTCAACACCTCTAGCCGGCACTCCAGATGTACCAAGCTTGTGTTTGGCAAACGAATTGGAGGAAATCACCGGGGTTGCTTCCGACAACCCATAGCCTTGAAACATGGGAATACCGGTGGCGTACCAGAACTTTTGCATGTCCACATCCAGATAAGCTCCACCATCCACAAAGAATTGCAGTTTGCCTCCCAACCCTTTCCTCAAGCTGGAAAACATGAGTTTGTCGAAGAGAAGCACCAAAGGCTTGAGCAACCACGAAAACTTACGCCCCTTGTTATAGCCTTCCTTGTAGTAGGCCATGTTCACCTTAATGGCAAAATCGAACACTTTCTCAAAGAAAGGCCCCATGTTGCGTATACTGGTCTCCACATTCTTGCGAAACGTTTTAGCCAGAGCGGGCACCGTCATCACCACATTGGGCTGAAACTCCCGCAAGGCTATAGGAATGTTCTTGATGTATTCAAACAGCGTCTTGCCGGTTGGTACGGTAGCAATACCTCCCCCGCGCTGGATGAAGGTGTAAAAACCCGTCACATGAGCAAAACAGTGGTCCAAAGGAAGAATCAACAATGTTCTGAATCCTTCAGGAATTGGCACGGCCGACAACGAATGCTCCACATTGGCCGTAAAATTGCGGTGTGTCAACATAACACCTTTGGGATCGGCCGTCGTACCCGAAGTGTACATAATGTTCGCCAAATCGCTTCCTTTGGTGGTGTTGGCAACAGCCATCAAGGCTCCAGGATTATTGGCATTCCAGGCTTCTCCCATCTCGTAGAGCTGATCCAGGGAAATCTCCTTGTCCTGCAGCTTATGTTCCGGTGTTCCGATAGCGACGATGCACTCCACCTGAGGCAATTGATCCTTAATGGCCCTGATTTTTCCCAACTGTGATTGAGAAACAAGGATAAAACGAGCGTCCGCATGGTTCAAACGGAATTGCAGGTCACTTGATTGATTCAATTTGACCGATAAGGGCACATTGATTCCACCAGCGTATAACATAGCCAATTCGCCTAAAATCCAGGCGTTGCAACCTTCAGACAATAACGCCAGGCGGTCCCCCTTCTTCAAACCGAGTGCCATGAACCCACCCCCCATTTTGAGGACCAGATCCCGACCTTGTTTGTAGGTAATGGAACGGTACCTTGAATCCCTTTCCCATAAGAATGGTTTGTCGGCATACCTAGCCACAGCGTTCTCAAACAAATCGATCAACGTTTCGTTCTTAACCGGTTCAGGCCGCTTGCGCAAAATGCGCTCTTGCAGCGGTTTTATGGACTCAATCAATCGCTTGCTTGATTTCGTTGTCGTTTTGGTTGTCATAATGCATCAATATTCTGTTGGTTGAAAGGCTGCTTGCCCTCACCCGTCATCAAATAATCCAGCCGATTGGCGTATTGTTTTTCAATTTTCCCCCTGACCATCTTCAAGGTGCTATTCATCAACTGGTTTTGTTCAGTGAACCCTTCGGCCAAGATGCCTACCGCAGCGGGCAACCAGCGTTCTGGGAACATACCCTCGTAGGCTCCACCTTTTCGGAACGCGTTGATAGCGTCAATAATCAGTTGAATGGCCGCCTTTTTCCCTTCAGGGCTATCATAGGCTGGCACTGAGCGTTTCAAAGCTTCTTTATTAGGTACGACCAAGGCGACAGTATACGGACTTTGGTTGTTATACAGCATCACCTGATCGATGTATGGCGACAACGTGACCATGGATTCCTCAATGCCCTCAGGGCTGTATTTTTCACCGTCACTGGCTATCAGCAAGCTCTTGAAGCGACCATAGACATACAAATAACCGTCTTTATCCATCGCACCCAAGTCACCCGTATACAGCCAACCATCCTTAATTGTGCTGGCCGTTGCTTCCGGATTTTTCCAGTAACCAGCCATCACGTTTTCACCCTTGATGACTATTTCTCCTCGTTCACCCACGGGCAGGATGTTTCCTTTGTCGTCCCTGATGGTCATTTCCATGTTGCTCACCAAGTACCCGGACGAGCCAAGCTTGTGATGGGCCATACCGTTGGAGGAAATGACAGGCGTAGCTTCCGATAAGCCGTAGCCTTGAAACATGGGCATACCAATGGCATACCAGAACTTCTGCATATCAACATCCAGCAAGGCACCACCACCGATAAAGAAGTCCAGATGGCCACCCATGGCGTCACGCAATTTGGAAAAAACCACTTTGTCAAAAAACCGAACCAGTGGTTTCAATACCCAGGTTCCTTTGGTACCCTTGTTGTAGCCTTCCTTGTTATAAGCAATGGCGACTTTAAGCCCCATGTTGAACAGACGTTCCACCGTCGGTCCCTTTTCCCTGACACCCTTTTCGATGTTGCCTTTAAAGCTCTTGGCCAGGGCTGGTACGCTCAACAGCAGGTTGGGCTGTATCTCCTTGATGGACAAAGGGATGTTTTTGAGCGACTCAATGGGCGTCTTGCCCACAGGAACAGTAGCCAAACTGGCGCCAGAGGCCATGAAGCTATAGAAACCGGCCACATGTGCAAAACAGTGGTCGAGGGGTAATATGAGTAAGGTTTTATACCAAGTGGGGATGTTCATCAACGACAAGGCTTGCTCCACATTGGCCGTATAATTGCGGTGAGTCAACAGAATCCCTTTGGGATCGGCCGTCGTTCCCGATGTATACGAAATATTTGCGTAATCATCGTCCTGAACAGTAGCAGCCATTGCTTCCAGTTCTCCTGGATGGGCAGCGTTCCATGCGTCACCGCGTTTGTAAAGTTCGTCGAGGCTCCATTCATTGGGCTCCAGACTTTCCTGGGAAGCTCCAAAGACAATCACCCCTTCAAGTTTCTCCACCTTTTCCTTGATGGCCCTGATCTTGGACAACTGTGTCGATGACACCATCACAAAACGAGCATCTGAATGATTCAACCTAAAAATCAAATCATTGGGCTCATTCAGTTTGATTGATAGGGGTACATTCACCGCTCCCGCGTGTAAGATAGCCAGTTCGCCAATAATCCATGCGTTGCAACCTTCAGACAGCAAAGCCATTCGGTCGCCTTTTTTCAATCCAAGATCCATCAGTCCCCCGCCCAAGCGATGCACCAACGCTTTGGTCTGTTTGTATGTGGTAGGACGAAAAGCTGTGTCACGTTCCCAAAGAAAGGGATTTTCCGCATACCGTTCGACGCATTCGTTGAACAGGTCAATGATGGTTTTCTTTTTCATTGTATGATGGATTAAGTGTGATTAACCAGCGCTTTTCCCGCAGCCAAAGCTTTGAGGTTCATGTCAACAATAGCAGCTCCCTTGCGGCCAAACAAGTGAATGATGCCTTCTTCCAAAGCGGCATCATCAATGCCTAAATAGGGAGAGGCCGCACCCAGCATGACCATATTGGATACCCTGCTCGACCCCAACTCCTTGGCCACAGCATCCACATCCAGCAGATGGGCGTTGGGCAAGGCCTTCAAGGTCTGCATCAATACCGCTTCTTCAGGATAATCGGGAATATTGATAAACGGTGTCACGCTGGTCACAACGAAGCCACCAGGCTTAAGCCACCCAGCGTAGCGAAGCGCCTCCATGGGTTCCAGGGCTATGACCAGGTCAGCCTTGCCACGGCTGATCAAATCCGAGAAAATCGGCTTGTCCGAGAGACGCAGGTTGGACTGTACGTCGCCCCCTCGCTGACTCATTCCGTGTACTTCCGCTTGTTTGAGAAATAATTGCCTTCTAACGGCCGCTTCACCGATGACAGCAGCAATGGTCAAGATGCCCTGTCCACCCACACCGGCTAATATAATGTCTGTTTTCATAACTTACGAACGTTTTTTTCTGGATAGGGTCTGGATACATTCACGCCTGGGGATGATGACAGAGACCCCGTCGTAGGCCATTTCCCGTCGAAGCAGGTCGACCATTTGGTCAAAATTTTTCTTCAAGGGTACCAACACGTGAAGATGGTCGGGCTCAACACCCAGTCCTTGGCAGATGGCTTCCAATTTACCAGTACCGGCCGACTGTTGACCACCCGTCATACCCGTAGTTTCATTGTCTGAGATAATGACTGTAATGCATGAACGATCGTTGATGGCATCCAGTAGAGACGTCATACCCGAGTGGGTAAAGGTGGAATCACCAATCACCGCGACCGGATATTTCAAACCGGCATCAGCGGCTCCTTTGGCCATGGTGATGGAGGCTCCCATGTCGACACAGGCGTGCATGGCTCTGAAAGGTGGCAGGTAACCAAGGGTATAACAGCCTATGTCACCGAAAATGCGGCATTCGTCGGCTTTTTCCTTATACACCACCTGCAGGGCTTCGAATACGTCCCTGTGACCACAACCTGTACACAGCGAAGGCGGCCTCATACGAACCTGCTCGGGTACTTCGACCTCGGTAACAGCAGGAAAGCCTAAAGCTACACCAACATGATCCGGATTCAACTCCCCTGTTCTTGGCAACAATCCATCTATTCGTCCCCTGATTACCCAGCGGCTGTCCAACAGGCCAGTCAGTGCTTCTTCGATGAGGGGATAGCCCTCTTCAAGTACCACCAATTCATCACAGTCGGCGGCCAATGTTTTGACAGCTTCAATGGGCAACGGGTACTGCCCGATTTTTAGCACCGGATGCGGGCAACCGTTGGGAAAATGTTCCATCAGGTAATTATAGGCTATGCCGGCTGCTAAAAAGCCCTTGCTACGATCAGCGCCAGGCGTGTACTTATTGCTGGTCGCTTTGGCCGATGCCTCTTGAAACAAGGTTTGTTTGGCCAACAAGGCGTTGTATTGCTTCCGCGCATTGGCTGGCAGTAAAACAAACTGGCTGGGATTCGTTGAAAAACGCAGGTCGTTTTCTTTACGTTCGGCCCTACGGGTGACTCCCGCTCTGGAGTGGGCCAATCGGGTGGTGATGCGCAGCATGACTGGTGTTCCCAGGGCTTCTGAAAGGTCAAACGCATCAAAAACCATGTCATAGGCCTCTTGTTGGTTGGAAGGCTCGAAAATGGGAATCAAGGCAAATTGACCGTAATACCGGGAATCCTGCTCATTTTGAGACGAATGCATCGAAGGATCGTCGGCGGCTACAAAGACCAGACCGCCTACCACACCAGTGACGGCTGCGTTCATAAACGCATCGGCAGCCACATTGACCCCGACGTGCTTCATACAAACCATGGCGCGTTTGCCGGCAAAGGCCATACCCAACGCAGCTTCCATGGCTGTTTTTTCATTGGTGGACCAACGACTGTGAACACCTCGCTGTTTAGCCGTTGGTGAGGCTTGTATATATTCGGTGATTTCTGTCGAAGGGGTGCCAGGATAGGCATAAACGCCGGATAATCCGGCATCAAGGGCAGCTTGAGCGATGGCTTCGTCTCCCAGCAAAAGGGAATTGTTCATACGTTATCAGGTATCTATAAGTAGCAAAAATACGCAAATTACTCCAAAATACCCCTTTCATTGAGGGCTTTGTGGTAGGCTGACGCGTTTTTCATGTGTTGAGCATACGTTGTGGCAAAGGCGTGGTATCCGGAAAAATCAGCTTTGGCACACATATACAGGTAGGAATGACGCTCTGCATTTAGTACGGCTTCTATGGCCCTGATGGACGTAATTCTTATTGGTCCCGGGGGTAAGCCATTAAATTTATAGGTATTGTAGGGCGATTTGATGGCAATCTGATTTTTGGTCAACCGCCTTATACTTGGATCGCCGGCTGCATACTTGAGGGTAGGATCAGCTTGCAGGAGCATTTCAATGCTGAGCCGGTTCAGGTAAAGGCCGGCCACCTTAGACATTTCATCGCCCTTGTTGGTTTCTTCTTCCACGATAGAGGCTAAAATCTGTGCTTCTACCGGTGTCAGCTTATGCCTGGAGGCTGCCTTGACCCTGGTCTCATCCCAAAACTTCTGATACTCTCTGAGCAACATAGCCCTCACCTTCTCTGGCTTGGCGTTCCACCATGATTCATAAGTATTGGGTAAGAAAACGCAACGGTATGTTTCACTGTTGAATCCAGCCTCTCTTATCCAGGCCGTATCGGTAAAAGCCGTGTACAAGGCAGCCGAATCGGCCAATAATTGGACAGACAAACGGGCAGCCAGTTGTTCAACCGTCCTGATGTTGTTGAACGTCAACTTGACGGGTGATTGTTGGCCGGCTTTGAGTCGACGCACCAACGAAAAATCAGACACACCCGGTTCGATTAAATAATGCCCTTCTGGCAAGGGATCTTTATAGCCCAGGCGCTTCATCAAGAAAGTCAGGCGACCCGTCTTGCGAATCTCTCCCACCCGTTGCAACTGCACCATGACAGTATCCCTGGTATCCCCCGGGCGGATATACAGACTGACGGCTTCCTCGTTGCGCAGGGATGAACCGGTTAACATGATCAGAATAAAGATGAAAGCAGCCACAAGACAAGCGGCAACACCCAACAGGATGCGTGAACGAGGAGAAAGCGCCATTTCTTAAGTTTTTATCAAAGCCAAAAATAGCGGTTTTTTTTAGAATAAATAGATAGCCAATTTTTGGCGGGTAAAAAGACTTTTCTATCTTTGCACCGCGAATGCAATTAGCTACGCTCCCGGAAGGATGGGTGAGTGGCTGAAACCAACAGTTTGCTAAACTGTCGTACGGGTAACTGTACCGGGGGTTCGAATCCCCCTTCTTCCGCGACCAAGGCTGTACCTCACGGTACGGCCTTTTTCGTTGACTATAAACAGTGTGGCACGGTAAAACTGAACACCGAGCCCTTGTTTACCTCGCTTTCCACCCAAATCGCACCACCGTGCTTCTGGATAAACTCCTTGCACAGCAACAAGCCGAGACCAGAGCCTGTTTCATCCGCCGTACCGTTGGTCGTGTAATGCTGATCTACCCTGAATAGTTTTGACTGATTCTCCGTGGTTATACCCACGCCGGTGTCT
>JAAYBL010000063.1 GCA_012718945.1 Bacteroidales bacterium | reverse complement strand
TTGGTCAGGAAGCCTTCTTTCTTCGTTTCGAAATGGTGGAAAAGAATGTCGGAGACCAGCACGCTGAGTACTGCATCGCCCAAAAACTCAAGTCGTTCGTTGTTGAGCAAAATGCCGTCTTCGCTCCGGATGGAGGTAGACTTGTGCCTCAGAGCCAACTCATACAAGTCTATGTGTCTGGGGTAAAAACCTAGAATGCTGTGGAACAACAAATAAGGCTCCTTCTGTTTGACAGTCAGGAGCCTTATTCGAAGTAAAATATCCCTAATCAGGAAAGACCTTGCCATTTCTTGACTATAATGCTTGCATTATGACCTCCAAACCCGAAGGTGTTGGACAAGGCTGCGTTAACAACGCGTTTTTGGGCCTTGTTGAAGGTGAAGTTTAGTGCATAGTCGAGTTCAGGATCCTCGTCTCCTTCCGTGAAGTTGATCGTAGGTGGTACGATGTCATTGACAACGGCCAGTACGCTGGCAAGTGCTTCCACTGCTCCCGCCGCTCCAAGAAGGTGACCCGTCATGGATTTGGTGGAACTGATGTTAAGCTTGTAAGCGTGGTCGCCAAAGACATTCTTGATAGCTTTGACTTCGGCAATGTCACCCAAGGGGGTGGAGGTGCCGTGTACATTGATATAGTCAATGTCTTCCGGTTTCATGCCGGCATCGTCCAGGGCGTTTTTCATCACGGCTGTCGCTCCGAGTCCTTCAGGGTGGGGAGCTGTCATGTGATGAGCGTCGGCCGACATACCCATACCGACAACTTCGGCATAGATTTTGGCACCGCGAGCCAAGGCGTGATCCAGTTCTTCCAGGATGAGACAAGCACCACCTTCGCCCATAACGAAACCATCACGGCTCTTGCTGAATGGGCGAGAGGCTGTCATGGGGTCATCGTTGCGGGTAGAGATGGCATGCAGGGCGTTGAAACCTCCCACACCTGCAGAGGTAATGGCAGCTTCTGAACCACCACACACAAAGACATCGGTCTTGCCCAACCGGATAAGGTTGAAGGCGTCGGCAATGGCGTTGGTGGAGGAGGCACAGGCTGATACCGTGCAGTAGTTGGGGCCTCTGAAGCCGTACATCAATGAGATGTGACCGGCGGAGAGGTCTGCTATCATCTTGGGGATGAAGAAAGGATTGAAACGGGGTGTCCCATCTCCATTGGCAAAATTGATCACTTCTTGTTCGAACGTATCGATACCACCAATGCCGGCTCCCCAAATTACACCGATACGGTCAAGGTTTTCCTTTTCCGGTTCAATACCGGCGTCGGAAATGGCTTCCTTGGCGGCTATCAGGGCAAACTGGGCAAACATATCGTATTTGCGGGCGTCTTTCTTTTCGAAGTAATCGATGGGGTCATAATTTTTGACCTCACAGGCAAACGTCGACTTAAACTTGGACGTGTCAAAGCGTGTAATAGGCCCGGCACCGCTCACTCCGTTGAGCATGGCATTCCAGGTTTCTGGCATGTTCTTGCCCAGGGGAGTAATGGCTCCAAGGCCTGTTACAACGACTCTTTTTAATTCCATACGGATGATTGAATGCGTGGCTGATTAAGCTTCGGCGAGTTTGGCTTCAATGAAGGTGATGGCATCGCCTACCGTGGAAATTTTTTCGGCTTGATCATCGGGGATGGCCAGACCAAATTCCTTTTCGAATTCCATAATCAATTCAACGGTATCCAGGGAGTCTGCACCCAGGTCGTTGGTGAAGCTGGCTTCGGGAGTAACTTCGGTTTCTTCAACGCCTAATTTGTCAACGATAATCGCCTTTACTTTGGCTGCTACATCAGACATAACAGTTGTTTTTTTGGGGTTAATACTAAAATTAGTTTGTAATTTTGCGGTGCAAAGAAACAAAGAAAATTGCATTTACCCTAATTTTTACC
>JAAYBL010000009.1 GCA_012718945.1 Bacteroidales bacterium | reverse complement strand
TTGGGCGCAAACCGTCCAAACACATAGTTCAGTCGCTTGTTTCGTCTGATATCCCCAATGACAGTCTTGAACTTCAAGTCAGGAAAACGGGCGGACAACTCCATCCCCAACTCCTGCAAGGGCGTTTCGGCCACGTCCATTAAAATCAGATTAGCCGGATCGAACACCGCCAGCTGACGCGCCAATTCACTACCGATTGAACCAGCAGCCCCGGTGATTAAAATGGGTGAGTCGGCCAATTGAGCTTTGATCAGCTCCATATTGAGCACAATTTCCTCACGCCCCAACAAATCCTCAAACTGGATGGGTTTAAACCGGTAGCGTAACTGCCCATCCGATTCCAGGCCCTCTATGGGCGGCGAAACCAGTACCTGGACGCCCCGTTGCAGAAAATCAGTCACCAAATCCTCTTCGTGACGCAAGGCGTTGTAATCCGGAAACAGCACCATGTCCACCTCATTCCTACGGATGATAGCATCCGTTTCCCTGACACACAGGTTATGGACAATCCGGCCGTCTACGTGCAACTTTTTGGGATGATCACCCCTCACCAAAAAGCCCAGCATCTTGTAATCACTGGATGACCCTCTCGACAACCATTGACTCAAGGCCACACTGTGAGCACCGATGCCATACACAAACGTGCCCTTTTGCTGCTTACCCGAATACGTCGAACTGTAGTTGTTGAGGTAAATAATCACAAAACGCGTGATCAGCAACAACACAAAACTCAACAAATACACCAATACAATAAAATAGAAAGGATATGCCAGCCCGAAGTCGAAACCAAGCAGGAGAATGTACACACCGGATGCCGGCAACAGCAAGGTCAACGCAAACCGTCCCACCTCATAAAACTGCAGGTGCCGGGTCAACCCCCTGTAATACTGAAAGGCAACAAACACAGCCATGAGAAAAAACGCATACCACAACCCAAGTACGATGGCATCCTTACCGGAAATGTCGTGTACCTGGTAGCGGTTATGCACCACTATGGCCAGCATAAAACCACCCAGGCACAACGTCAAATCTGTCAACAGCACAACCCAACGATTCTTGATGGTGTACGTCATCAATCGTTTGACCATTGTTCTGAACCATTCCAAGAAGACATTCATGCCACGAGTGCGATTTGTGCAAAGTTAAAAAAACGTATCATATAAAGGGACACTCTACACTAAAAAAACGGCATTAAAACGATAAGCGTTCAAGCCATATCCATCAATCGACTGATTGTAAAAGCGAACCGAGCATCCAGCTTTGTCAGCCACCCGCTTCAACCAGTCTTTCGAAAAATACAGATGGGTCAGATTTTTGTATTTCTGATCGTACAACGCCAATTCAAGCGTTCCTGCGCTGGCCATCACCTCCTGACGGCTGGTCTCGGCGTTCGGCAGGTTAAACAACGCAACCGACCGCTTGGCCTTGTGCATCATCTTGAGCAAAACATCCTCGGCTTCCTCCAACGTATCAAAATACTGAAACACACTGTTGGCCACCACCACATCAGCTTTGGGCCTTACCTCCAGGTCCCTGGCCTCACACACACGGAAGGTCGAAGCCGGCAGACCGGGCATGGCCAACTTGGCCAGGTGGATCAGATTGGACGCAAAATCGATGCCTCCCACCTCAAAACCAGCCTTGTACAAGGGGTACAAAAACGCACCACCGCCACAGCCCACTTCAAACACGATCTCCTTGGGCGACAAAGCCAACTCAGCAATCTGTTTTGCCACATAGCCTTTCCAGGCCTCTACTTCAATCACACTGGCCCCTTCGTCGAAACCATCCGACACGATCAAACTTTTCAACAAGCGGTCAGGATCGTCACTCAGCCTGAAATTCTTCTCCAGGTGCGTGCTCCACACATACTGCCAATTCATCACACTGGGAAACGGGAACACACCCACCACGATCTTCTCTTCCTCGATCAAGGGTTTAGGCCCCATGTACCATTCCTTGTACCACTCGGCAAACGCTCTGAGCCCCTTATCAAGCGAGGTAGAAGGCTTGTAGCCATAATCCCTGGCCAGGTCGGTCACGTCGCAATACGTACTCACCACGTCACCGGGCTGCATGGGCATCATCACTTTTTGCGCCTTCTTGCCCAACACCTTTTCCATGGTCTTGATGTAATCCAACAAGTTGACCGGTTCTCCCCTGCCTATGTTGTACACGGTAGCCCATCCATCGGCCATCGGCTTCTGCTTCTCCTCATCGGTCGAGGCAGCCTTCTTCCTCAATGGCCTCCTTTTCCTCATCGGTCCCTTTTTCAAAACGGCTTCAATACCATCGATGATGTCGTCCACATAGGTAAAGTCACGGGCCATTTCTCCGTTGTTAAACACCTTCAGGGGCTTTTCGTTTACGATGGCATCGGCAAATAACATAGGAGACATATCAGGACGCCCCCAGGGGCCATAAACGGTAAAAAAGCGCAACCCTGTCGTGGGCAACTTGTATAAATGACTGTACACATGAGCCATCAGTTCGTTGGCCTTCTTGGTGGCCGCATAGAAGCTCACAGGCGTATCCACCTTGTCAGCCGTCGAGAACGGTTGCTTATCGTTGCTGCCATACACGCTGCTGGAGCTGGCGTAAACCAGATGCTCCACCTCCTGACGGCGGCAATTCTCCAAAATGTTGGTAAAGCCCACAATGTTGCTGTTCACATACGCCATCGGATTGTCCAGGGAATAACGCACGCCGGCTTGAGCCCCCAGGTGGCACACCACCTTGATGTCGTACAAGTCAAACAAAGCCTTGAGGTTTTCCGTATCTTCCAGATTCAACTGAATAAACGATGCTTTTTCAATGTAACGGCTCACAATCAGCTTATTGTACTCAATTTCCTCCTTGGGAATACCCCAGTCGGCCAGACGGGCATACTTGAGCCGCTTGTCGTAATAATCATTGATGTTGTCCGTGGCAATGATGAACCAATCGTCCATAGCCAACCGACGAATCAAGTGATAACCAATAAAACCAGCCGCACCGGTGATAAAAATGCAACGTCCTCTCTCGTAACCGGAATACCTCATAATCACACTGTTTATCAGAGCAGTTGCCCGCTCTTTTTATTATCATTATATATCTGATTGACAACTTCATACGAAGCCGCATCGTTAATTCTATGCCGTTTACCCGGCAATGGCCAGGCATGCACATGCCCATGGTTGGTCAGCCAACCCACCAAATGAACAGGTTCATCAAACCCACAGCCACCAGCCACTGCCTTGTAAATCAATTCCAGATCACTCCCCTTGAAAAAACAAAACGGCGTTACTGCCCATTGCGTAGGGGGCACTTCGGGCTTATCAAACAACGCCACCACCTTGAACGACTCGTCAACCACCAGGACAACCAGTTTTTGCAGAAGTTCAACTGACGTTTCCCGTTGACAGGTGACGCAGGTCGTGCCCTTAGCCTTGGCAAAGGCCACCAACTCCTTTAAGGAGAAATCAATCACCTGATCACCGGCCAACACCAACAAATCTTCCTTGAGCGACAACTTTTCTACAACATATAAAATATCACAGACGGCCCCTTTTCGGCACTCGTTGCAGATGGTGCCATCATTGATGATGGTGATGGGATGTTTGTAGTGAGTCCTCAACTGCCAGGCCTTGAAATAGGTGTAAAAAATGTCATTGGTCACAATAAGGTGCTCGTCGATACCTTCAATGGTATCAATGTCAGCCAGCAACCGGTCGATGATGGTCTTGCCCCCAATTTCCAGCAGGGGCTTCGGAAAATTTTTGGTGGGCGGATACATCCGTGTGGCGAACCCTGCCGCTAGAAGGAGCGATTTCATACCTTATTTGTTAGTGGAGTGGATAATTCATGGCAGTGCATTGATATGATTCAAAAGTACGTGTTGCGTTTTACTTATGCAAACCATTCTTCAACACATAAACCAACAACAGTTGTACACTTAACTCCACCATGGCCGCTACGAAACGTTTCAACGCCGCCCCGGTTCGCCCCGAGTCCTTAAGCGCATACACCAACGCATTCTCTTCCAGGCCGGCAGCCAGAAAAGCCCTGTCCGCCTCCGTCAACTGCCCCGTTGCTACCAGGCGGGCGTAGTCTTCCAACCGTCCTTTCGAGCACGTCAAATAAGCCTTCACATCCTTGTAGGCAGCCTGTCGGTACGTGCGGAAGTGCTTGTTGGCCAACTTAATCAGTTCAACCTGCAGCGTCTCATAGTATCCATCCAATGACATATAGTTTATGCAATTTAATAGCCTCAGGGCTGTCGTTGTTTTTCTGTGGACTGTATCAAATCAAACGCCTCACCCACCAGGCGGCTCTCCAGACTGATAAACGTTTCCGTGAGCGTGGTATCGGTCTGCCACCGATGTATGAAGCCTCCCAGGAGATGCCCCCTGTCGTTGATCAACAGTTGCCATTGCTTCACCTTGGCGTTGTTGCGTTTACGCAGCACCTCCTGTTGCTCCAGCGACAACAAATCATTCATCAGCCGTTCAGCCTTCACCGCGTGTTTGGCATACGGTTCCTCCGCCTTGCGCATCAATGCCAACGCCTCCGTTTTGAGGCTAGCCGTCTGATCGTACACATAAGGACTGTACACTGGGGCACAAGCCGTCAGCAACAACAGACAAACGATAACCAAATAGCGACGAGTAATAGACATTGAAACGAAACGAGACATCATTACTATATTTTACTACATAATTTGTTTTATTATTAGCAAATATAAGTAGATTTTCTAATTTCTTCTTATTAAAATCAAAAAAAATGCCATCCTTTTCAGAAGGATGGCATCGTTTTCAGGAAAAGAAACCCCTAAAGTGTTTTCAACCAGGCCTTCAGCTGAGGACCGATCTCCGGATGTTCCAGCCCGAAAAGCAG
>JAAYBL010000062.1 GCA_012718945.1 Bacteroidales bacterium | reverse complement strand
TCGCGAGTCACTTGAGACGAGCGATTGGCGCCGATGTCGAAGCGTTCGCCAGCCCTGAGGAACGGGTACTGGAGACAATACCCGACTCCGCAAGGGGAGCGGTCTCGAAGGAAAAAAGAAGAAAAGAGTTATCACACCCAGATCAAATCCGAACAGATGTCGTCAGCAATGAAGAGCCCCTTCTCATCAAGCCGGAGACTCTCATCCTCATACACCAAAAAACCGTTCTTCAAGTTTTTTTGAGCGTTGTACAAACAATAATAACGCTTCGAGACCCCAAACAGCTTCTCCAATTCCTTGACCAGAATACCTCTGGTGGTACGCAACCCCGTCATGATGAAGTCGTTGTAACGAGCATTACTGTCAAGCCATTCCAATTCCCTGGCAGGTTCACCACGACGCATACTTTCCATGTATTGATCAATGGACGGAAGATTGAAGCGCCTCAGCACACCATTGTACGAATGCGCACCAGGGCCAATACCCAGGTAGCTGGTTCCGTTCCAATAGGAGCTGTTGTGCTTGGACTCATACCCAGGCATGGCAAAGTTTGATAATTCATACCGCTGAAAACCATGAGCCGCCAACACAGCGTTCAATTCGAAATAAGCGGCTTCCAACAACTCGTCAGACGCCTGTTGCAAACGCCCCTGCATGAGTTCTTTGTACAGGACGCTACCTTCTTCCCAGCTTAATGCGTAGGAGGAGACGTGGGTGACAGGCAAGGCCAAGGCTTCATCCACCGTTTGGCGGAAGAATTCGGCTGTTTGACCAGGCAGGCCATACATCAAATCGATGCTGATATTGGTGAATCCGGCTTCTCTGCTGTCCAGCACGGCCTGTTTAGCCTGAGCCGCCGTGTGTCGCCGATTGATGCGCTTCAGCCCGGCATCGTCCAGGGTTTGCACCCCAATACTGAGGCGATTGAAGGGGAATTGGCGCAACATGGCCAGGTATTCGGGTGTCAGGTCGTCCGGATTGGCTTCAAGGGTCACTTCCTGAAGGTGTTCCAGGTCGTAAGAGGCTTTGATGGCATTAAACAACCTGGTGAAATCCTCGGCCTGCAGCAAGGAAGGGGTACCACCACCAAAATAGATGGTACGTAACGCCGGTTTGGACGAACCCAGAAAACCTGTTTCGGTCTGGAGTTCCTTCACCATGGCCTCAACAATCTCGCCTTTCCGTGGCAAAGCAGTGACGGAGTAGAAATCGCAATAGTGGCACTTACTGGTGCAAAAGGGGATGTGAAGATAGAGTCCTGCTTCCATGATGTCATCGGGTGTATTTATCCAAATAGATACCAATTCGAATGCCGCCAGCCAGCGTGTAACCATTGTAGCCTGTATCCCAAGGCTTATCTCCCAGGTCCAAGCCCTTGATAGGGTCGTAGGTGTAATTACTGTAACGAGTGCCCAGTCCGAGGTATGCCTCAGCGTAGAGGATGTCGAACATACGCATGGAGTATCCCAGGCATAGGTCGAAACTCAATTGGGACACCCTGTCTTCGAAAGGTTGGTCGTTAATCACATAATAACCCGTATTGCCGTAATCATCGGTATAGGAAACGTATCGATTGCCTTCGTAGGCATACAGGGTGGTTAAACCCCTTAGACCAGCTGATACAAAGGGGCCGAATCCATCGTTGTTTGGTCTGGAAGATCGCGTCATGGGAAAGTAGCGGTAATTCAGCCCTAGGCCCACCCCGTTCTTGATGTAGTCGTATGTTGAATAAAAGTAATAATCTTCTTGATCTCCACCGTTACCGTACTGCAAACGGGGCGCCACTGTCAACCAATGATGGTCTTTGAGTTTAATGTCCAGGTCGATTTCAGCCGTATTGTAAATGAACGGAATCAACGAGAACGCCAAACCTACGCTGGGACTTTTCTCCACGAAGGGTGGACGCTGATTCTCCTGGGCCTTCAAAGGCAGCATCAGCAACAAAACCAGGGGCAGTACGAATACGGTCTTTTTCATAACGGGAAGTTTTTGAGGTCAACAGTTAAATCAATATAAGGTACTGAGCCATTGAATGGTATCACCCGTGTAGGTGTATTGAGCCAGACCGTCGCCAAAGGACAGCGTCAACAAGCCATTTCGAGCGATGACATCATACGGAATCCCTTCCATCTTGAAGCGTTGCTTGACCGTCATGGTCAACGGATCAGTAGCCCGCATCACAACCAAATCGGAACCATCGCAAACGAAAAGCAGACTGTCGGTTATGGACAAGCCCCTGGGTGCCGTCATGGAATAGGTGGCAACTTGAACAGGATTCTTGATGTTGGTGATATCTATCACTTGCAGTTCATTGACGGAAGACCAATCACTGCGCAGCGTGACAAAGGCATACTTTCCCCTGACCACCACTGGATCGTAACTGGTTATGTGCCTGTAATTGGATATAAAATTGGGCTTACTCGGCTTGTTCAGGCCGAAGACGAACAGGCCATCCGTACTACCCAGAAAAAGCAGGGAGTCTTTGGCAAAAATGGTTTCAATACCCCAACCGGCATCTTGCATGGAACGCAGTCTCACGTTGGTAGAATCAGCAATATCAAACGCCATCAAATGATCGGTATCCACTATGTACAGGTAATCTCCTTTGATGGTGAAACGCGCCATGGAGCCCTGCGTGCTGGTGCCCCCATCTGAACTGACAAATTCTTCAAACTCAGAACAACCCGAAAAAAGGGCAGCTGAAAAAACGATAGCAGTCATCAACCACGCAGCCAAACGATGATTCATTGTTGTCATGATTTGAATGTTTAAAGTGTATTGACCTGCAACCAACCTACTATTTCAGAACCAGCTGGTCTGTTGTTCCGTCTGAACTCCCGTGGAATGGAACCATTGGGGGAAACCAACTCAGGCAACAGTGCTTTTTGCCGACTTAGTTCCACAACCGTCAAGGCCGAAAAATCCACCTTGAAGCCAACCAGATCAACCGCGTTATCCACATAAAGGACATTGTTTCTGACCGCCACATCCTGGCAACCGGGTACCCGAATAAACGCACGGTTTGTGGGTTGAGCCGGATCGCTGTTGTTAATGACATGAATGCCTTTGTAGCGTTCCACCAACAAGACCCAAGGGCCATACAAGCAAAGCTTGCCGGGTTCGGTAATGGGCATGCTATTATTGACCATCTCAATCGAGACTTCCAGCTCTTCCCTATCCATCAGGATTGCCGTGTACTCGGAATAATACATGTCCCCTGATCCCACTAGTACCAGCAGACCCAACAGCAGACTTTTTTTGATCATGGTAGTTCGATTGACCGTTTCTAGGTAGACGTTCAACGGGAAGAATACGCTACAAAAACGCATCAAAAAATTTAACCTTAGGCTGCTTTTTTTTATAACTCAACGGGAGCCCCCAACAGGAAACGTTCACCAGAGCGTCGAAGCCGCGTAGCCTGGGTTACGGCATCGTGAAAGAAAAACAGGATGCCATCCTTTTCAACAACGCGGTGGAGCAGGCGGAGCTTCTCATCGACGGCCACGACGGCGGCGTTGTCCACGGCGGCGATGCACAGCGGCATCACATGG
>JAAYBL010000061.1 GCA_012718945.1 Bacteroidales bacterium | reverse complement strand
GGGTGCACAAATCGTACCTCCTCAACAAGAACTTGCTCAAGGAAGTCAAGAAGCATTTCAACAACCGCTTTGTGTTGGTGCTGGATGATTACAGCCAAACCAAAATCCTGAGCGGCCGGAGTTATTACCAGGCCATACGGGATCTGCTGGATTATTGATGGATGAAAGGCACAGCAAATTAATGTTGTGTCTTGTATTGATTAGTTGCTAACTTTGTGGTATAGATATTTCAGTATGTCTTAATACAGTTTACAAATAAGTAGCTATTTTTTATGAAGCGAAACGTATCCATACTTTTGCTGGTTGCTTTGCTATTTGGTTGCAAGAGTCAGCGAGACAGGACACCCAGTCCGGAGCCGAACTATTTCCTGAATCTCTATACGCAGGAAGTGCTCTCCAAAGACGCGTATAATGCCTTCATCGATTCGCTGGATGTGGCTTATGCTGACACAGTGGAAGGGCATTTCATCACCATTCATACAAAGCCAATTATCACCGATGAGAGTGGGGATTCAGTTATTATGCCTTTCATCTATGATGTACGGGTGGGGACCGAATACAAGATTCGATCAAAGGAGTACCCCAGGATAGGAACAAACATAGCCGAGAAACGGTTGAAAACCGTAACGGGCGACAGTGTTCAAATTGGTGGCAAACAGTCAAAACCAACGTTGATTAACCTGTGGTTTATTGGTTGTGGTGGGTGTAGGGCTGAAATACCTGCCTTGAACCATCTGCAGAAAAAATACGCCGATCGGGTCAACTTCATCGCACTGACAGATGATAATGAAAAGGATGTTCGCAAGTTTCTCAAGAAGACGCCCTATACTTTTACGCATGCGGCCAGCCAGAATTGGAAATACGATGAAACCAGTTTGCGGCCTTATATTGACGCCATCAAAAGCTATCCATACCCTGAAAACATCTTCATCGACAGAAACGGCATTATCCGCTACGTGGAAGGATTAATGCCCACCATAGGGTCATTGGATGATTGTACAAAGCACTCTGAAATGATTTTAGATAAACTACTGAAAGAATGAAACTAGCAGTATCTGATCAGATTACCCTAAAGGCTGTAGGCCTGGATGATGTGGATGACATCTTCCGGACCATCGATACCCAGCGAGACTACCTGGGCGAGTGGTTGCCCTTTGTGACGTTGACCCAGTCGGTCGATTTCACGCGTTCGTTCATCGAATCCTTACTGGAAACACCCTACGAAGTAAGAGAACACACGTTTGTAATGTTGTACGAGGGCGTTTTTGCCGGCTTGGTGGGTTTAAGGGACACGGACAGGGCCAATAGGAAAACCGAAATAGGCTACTGGTTGTCAGAACCTTTTCAGCACAAAGGTATCGTGACGCAGGCTGTTAGGTCGTTGTTGACGTTTGCCTTTGGAGAACTGGCCATGAACAGGGTTCAAATACGTTGTGCGGTAGGTAACACGCCGAGTCGTAGCATTCCCTTACACCTAGGCTTTCAATTTGAGGGGGTGGAGCGGGCCGGAGAGTTGTTCCCCGATGGCCAGTATCGGGATTTGGAAGTGTATAGTATGTTGAAGGATGAACTGAATAAAAAAACACTTTTTCGTAGCTAATTGCTAAAATATCAGTATTTTTGAGATACGCAGCGTTATCAACTGTCTGCCGGAAGTGCGTAGTGTTCACGTAAAGTCTGGTGCCATGAAAACGAGGATCCTGGAGTCTATCGATTTGGAGCAAGTCGATGCTTTACTGGAAGGATTTAATAAATCAACAGGTTTTGTTACGGCCATTACTGATCTAGAGGGCAAAGTTTTATCAAAATCGGGATGGAGGCGTCTGTGTACAGATTTTCACAGGGCTCATCCGGATACCTGCAAGCGATGTACAATCAGTGATACTGTTATGGCCAATAAACTGAAAAAGGGCCAAAGCTATCAATGTTATCATTGTCTGAATGGTTTGGTAGACGTCGCTGTACCCCTTGTTGTAAGGGGAATACACATTGCCAATGTGTTTACCGGACAATTCTTTTTTGAATCCCCCGACCTCGATAATTTTAAAAAACAGGCAAAAGAATTCGGGTTTGACGAAACATCATACCTGGAGGCCGTGAATGAAGTGCCCATCGTGTCCAAGGACAAGGTGTTGGTCATTATGGATTTCATCCTGAACATGACCCAATTGATCAGTGAGATGACACTTCAGAAAATCGAACAACTCGAACTGAATGAAGCCATCAAAAAAAGTGAGAAACGTTTCCGTGTTATCTTTGAAGACAACCTGGCTGTTATGATCCTTATCGATCCTGAGACGCACCAAATAGTCATGGCAAACGATGCGGCTGAGCGTTTTTACGGATGGAAGCGTGAGGTCCTGGAGAAGATGCGCATTGATGATCTGAATACCCTGCCTCCGGATGATCTTGAGGGAGCCGTGCAAAGGGTCAAAACCAATGAACGCACCTATTTTCGGTTTCAACACCGGCAGTCCGGTGGAGGGGTGCGCCACGTTGAGGTTTACAGCAGCAAGATTGAAATAGATGGTAAGACATTCCTGCATTCCATTATACACGATGTAACCGAACAAGTTGAAACCGAAATAGCGCTTCGAGAGAGCCAATCGTACAACCGAACGTTGTTTGAACAGTCCCAGATGGGATTAGTCTTGACGACCATGGACGGGCGGTTGGTGGATATCAATGCCGCTTTTGCCTCCATCATTGGACGCACAATAGAAGAGACCAAACAATTGACTTATTGGGAGATCACTCCCAAGAAATACGCCAAACAGGAACAGGAACAACTTGATTCACTTGATAAGAAGGGGCTTTACGGTCCATACGAAAAGGAGTACATTCACAAAGATGGCCACTTCGTGCCGGTTCGGCTGAAGGGGCAATTGATAGAAAGAAATGGCACGACCTATATTTGGTCGAGTGTAGAGAATATTACGGAAACAAAGCAGGCTGAAGAAGAGCTGCGTCAAAGTGAAGAACGTTTCAAGGCCCTGCATGATGCCTCTTTTGGGGGTATTATGATTCATAACAATGGGAAGATCCTTGATGTGAACCATGGATTAGCGGTTATGACCGGTTATTCAGAGGACGAACTGACCAAAATGACAGTCCTGGATTTGGTGCCCGAGTCGCACCGTGACGTTGTCAGAAAAAAAATGGCTGCCGGTATCGAGATTCCGTACGAGGCAATGGGGATGCATAAGAATGGTAACATCTTTCCCGTCAGGATAGAAGCAAAAAACGTGCCCTACCACGGTAAAGTCGCCAGGGTGGCAGAATTCAGGGATATTTCTGATGAAAAAATAGCTCTTGAAGAGCAGGAAAAAAGTTTGGCCTTACTTAATAAGTTGGCCGCTCAGGTGCCAGGTGTGGTGTTTCAGTACAGGCTATACCCTGATGGCCACTCATCGTTTCCCTATGCCAGTCCAGGCATGTGGGACATGTACGAAGTGATGCCAGAAGACGTGCGTGAAGATGCAACGCCCATTTTCTCGCGGCTTCATCCTGACGATTATAACCATTTTATGGAGAGCATTCAAGCATCGGCCAAAGCCCAAACCAGTTACACAAACGAATTTCGGGTTATTCTACCACAACAAGGCTTACGGTGGAGGCAGTGTTACGCCAATCCTGAATTGCTGGACGATGGAAGCACCCTTTGGCATGGTATTATCACTGACATTTCTGATCGAAAGAAAAACGAGCAGGAATTGTTCCATTTGCACGACCTGATGAAGTACATCATCGAACACAACAAGAGTGCTGTTGCCGTCCATGATATCAACTTGAATTATATTTATGTCAGTCAACGTTACCTGGATGACTACAGGTTGACAGATAGAGACATCATCGGAAAGCACCATTACACGGTCTTTCCCGATATTCCGGATAAATGGAAGCGTGTCCATCAGGAGGCGCTGAGAGGAATCGTGTCACGCTGCGACGAGGATACTTATTATAGAGATGACGGAACGGTCGATTGGACGCGCTGGGAGTGCCGTCCCTGGTATGAAGCAGATGGCTCCATAGGCGGAATCATTGTGTATACAGAGGTCATCAATGAGCAAAAACGAAAAGAAGAAGAAATCAAACTATTGAATCGTAGGCTTGAAATTCTGGTCGATTCGATTCAGCATCTTTCTTCGACTCAATCCATCGATGACGTTCAAACGATTGTTATTCAGGCTGCTCGTAAACTTATTGATGCTGATGGCGCTACGCTCGTGATGAGGGAAGGAGATCAATGCAGGTATGTTGAAGAAGATGCCATTCAGCCACTTTGGAAAGGAGAGACGTATTCGTTGGATGACAGTATCAGCGGTTGGGTCATGAGAAACCAACAGGCAGTTGTTATCGATGACGTACTGAAAGATGATCGTGTTCAAAAAGATCGGTACAACGCGACGTTTGTTAAAAGTATGGCCATGGTACCCATCAGTGTCGTTAATCCGATAGGAACCATCGGCAATTATTGGAAAGACGTTCATGTACCTACTGAAACAGAGATTCAACTACTGCAAACCTTGGCAG
>JAAYBL010000060.1 GCA_012718945.1 Bacteroidales bacterium | reverse complement strand
CCGGCCGACGCAACGACTACGTGGCCAACCGCAAACGATCCGAGTAACCCATGGCTCAGACCAGGAAATACTATGTCGTGTGGTCGGGTCGTCGACCCGGTGTTTACCCCACCTGGGATGCCTGCAAGGCTCAAGTTGAAGGCTTTGAAGGCGCCAAATACAAGGGCTATGAATCGGAAGAAGCCGCCAGGAAGGCCTTGAATGCAGGTTGGAAAGCCTCCAGTAGCAGTTCCAAACCTGCAGACCGAAACCTACCCAGACCAACCGGCGATTACCTGGCCGTAGATGCCGCCTGCAGTGGCAATCCCGGACGCATGGAATACAGAGGCGTCTTTTCCCGCACCGGCAACGTCATTTTTCATCAAGGTCCTTTTGAGGATGGCACCAACAACATCGGTGAATTCCTGGCCCTTGTCCATGCCTTAGCTCTACAAACCGCCAACAAAACCACTCTGCCCATCTATTCGGACAGCGCCAACGCCATTGCCTGGGTACGCAAGAAAACCTGCAACACCAAGCTGGAACGCAAACCATCCAACGAACCAATCTTCGACTTGATCGAACGCGCCGAGTACTGGCTGGCGACCCATACTCATGCCATCCCCATCATAAAATGGGAAACTGCTCTGTGGGGTGAGATTCCCGCCGATTTTGGACGAAAATAAAAATGGCGTACCTTTGCGCCCCACGTGGCACCACGCGTCGACCAACGCGTTCAAAACCAGCAAACCAGGCATGAAGCAACCCACAGAAAAAAACCCCGCAGCCGCCGTTATCATTTCCACCTACAACCAACCTGCCTGGTTGGAAAAAGTACTGTGGGGGTACGAACAACAAACAGTCACCGATTTTGAAATCATCCTGGCCGATGATGGTTCGGGCGAAGCCACCCAGTTGCTGATCGAACGGTTCATGGAAAGCTCCCCGCTACACATCCGTCACGTTTGGCAAGCCGATGAAGGCTTTCAAAAAAGCCGCATCCTCAACAAAGCCATCCAAACCGCAAAAAGCAACTACCTCATCTTCACGGATCAGGATTGTATTCCCAGGGAAGACTTTGTGGAAACCCATCTGAAACACGCCAGGAAAGGGTATTTTATATCCGGCGGTTACTACAAACTGACCATGCCGGTCAGCTTAAACCTCACCAGGGTCGATGTCGAAAACAGGCAGGCGTTCAACCTGGCTTGGCTCAAGCAACAGGGACAACCCATGACCTTCAAGGCCACCAAGCTATTTCGAAGTCCTTTCTACGCAACGCTGATGAACACGTTGACCCCGGCCAAGGCTTCCTGGAACGGCTGCAACAGCTCAGGCTGGCGATCGGATATGATTCTCATCAACGGATTCAACGAAGACATGCAATACGGCGGCCAGGACAGGGAATTTGGTGAACGGTTGGTCAACGCCGGAATCAAGCCCCTACAAATGCGCTATTCAGCCATTTGCCTGCATTTGGATCACAAGCGTCCTTACAAAACACCGGAAACGTTGAAGAAAAACAAGGCCATCCGGGAACACACGCGAAAAAACCGCGTCATACAAACACCCAACGGTTTGCGCAAACTCAACCCTTCAGCTTGATTACTCATGCCCAGAGCTACGCTTATCATCTCTGTTTACGACAACACCGATTTCCTGAAGGTGGTATTGGATTCTGTCAGGCGTCAAACCTGTCGTGACATTGACCTCATTATTTCCGAGGACGCCGAGCACCCGCACATGAAGGCCTTCCTGGCAGCCTACCCGTTCGACCTGCCCTGGCAACATATCACTCAACCCGACCAGGGTTGGCAGAAAAACAAAGCCCTCAACAACGCCATTCGCGCTGCCAACAGCGACTACCTTATCTTCATCGACGGCGACTGTGTGCTTCATCCTCGCTTTGTGGAACAACACCTGACCCACGCACGGGAAGGCCACATACTGGGAGGCAAACGGATCAAACTCAACGAAGCGTTGACCCGTGTTTTCCTCAACAACCTGCCTCCGGAGGGTTTCATGAATCACCACCTGTTCAAACACCTGTTCAACGCCAAAAAAAAAGGCCTCCGCTTCGCTGAAGAAGGTCTCTACCTCTCACCAGCCTGCTGGCCTGGCTTGTTGCCCACCCTGCGCCCCATGCACCTACTGAAAGGCTGCAACATGTCTTTTCACAAAAAAGACATCCTTGCCATCAACGGCTTTGATGAAGACTACATCAGGCCTGCCATCGGTGAAGACATCGACCTGACCTGGCGTTTCCAGTTGGCCGGCTTCAAGTTGGATTCCCTGCGCAACGTGGCTGTCCAATACCACCTCCACCACCGCGAAAACTGGGTGGACCAATCGGAGAATCTGGCTCTTATGGCGGAAAAGCAAAAAAAAGGTAGCGCAAGATGCGTCAATGGGCTCGAAAAAGAAAAAACACGCGTATCCATCATCCTTTGTACGTATAACGGGCAGGCCTACCTTGAGAAACAGTTGGAATCAATCGTCAACCAAACTTACACTCATTTTGAGGTAATTGCCATCGATGACCAATCCACGGATGGCACCTACGAACTCCTTCAACAAACAGCGGCCAAGGATCCCCGCTTTGTCGTTTCTCAAAACACGCAAACCCAAGGTATCAATCAGAATTTTGAACAAGCGACAGCTCAAGCCAATGGAGAGTATCTCCTCTTTTGCGACCAAGACGACATCTGGGAGATCACCAAATTGGAACACCTGCTGGATCATCTGAACGGAAGCCTCCTGTATTATCACAACTCACTGCTTATCAACGAGAATGATGCACCACTAGGTAAGACAACTGCCGATTTGTACGCCATGCGTTCCAACCTGCACCCCTTGTCCTTTTTGCTGCTTAACGCCGTGAGCGGCCATTCGTGTATGTTCCATCGCGATGTGCTTTCACATGGATTATTGCCCTTTCCCGGCACCATCTACTACGACAATTGGGTGGCCTACATCGCTGCCCTGCATGGACGCATCACCTACATCGACGCCTGCCTGGTTCGTTACCGAATACACGGCAACAATTACGCAGCATCCAAAATCAAAAAGCATCGTCTTGACGACAAGCTGATCAGAGACTGTCACCAGCAATTACACCAGTTTGCCGAACGCACTCCCGCGACGGCTCCTTTTCACGATTGGTTGATACGACTTCGCAACACTTATCTGGACAACCGACCGCACAGACGTCTTTACAGAATTTTCCTTTTGCTGAACTACATGAAACCGTTGACTGCCATTCGAAAGAAAAATGGCCTACATCGTTTTGCCTTATGCCTTAAAATGGCCTACAAGCCGCTTCCTAACCTCCGTCAATTTTCTTAAACGCTGCTTTCTCACGGACTTCCTTCTAAACCACTGCTGGCTTTTCCTGGCTGAACACAGCATTATTTCGAAGCAAACGGTTGGGTCAAATCCCCTCGCATCCGCGTAAGAATGGGCCATTTGTTTGAAAAAGGCCTCATCGCCCCTTAGCCTGTTAACGTTTTTGCATCCCTTTTCCAAACCAATTGCCGCGCCGAATTGCATGCGGTTCAAGTCAACCAGGCAAAACCGAACCTGTTCCTGATCGACTTCAAATAACACATTCCCTATTGAGAGATCCTTGTGCAACACACCTGCTTCGTGCATGTTGGCCACATACGTTCCAAAAGCTTTTGGAACGAAGGCCAACGCTTCTGTCAAAGGCGATTGGCCAAAGCACCTGAAATTGTTCGTGTACGGACATTGGAGGGAAACAAAGTAGGAACGGTCCAACAGGCCTCTTTTTTTGATTTCCATATACGCTATGGGCGCTGGGACATCAAAGCCAAGAGAAGTCATACGTATGGAGTTCTCATAGGAGCGCCTGGCCTTGGAAGGCCTCAGAAACGAATAGACAATCCGGTTCAGGTAATTGGGACGCTTAAACGCCTTCACATTGATGCGAAGTCCATTAACATCGAACACCCGTAGTTCATTCCTCCCCTTGTAAAGGCAGTAACCCTCCTTCTCAAACCGATCCGGGAGGGAGTAGATAAAGTCGCTCAGTGCAGAAAAAGCTGGTTGAAGTACAACAATCATGGTGTCAAGGCGGACTCAATAAAATGAACGATTCGGAGAGGTTCGAGTCCATTCAGGCAAGCCAAATCCTTGCGGTAGCAGGGTTTCTTGCCATAGATGGAACAAGGTCGGCAGAACAAGTCCAGTTGTAACTGGTGGGATGCCGGTTGATTCCAGGCTGCAAAGCCGGCAAAAGGATGGGTGGCGCCCCAGATGGAAAGCACCTTCGTATTGGCTAAGGAGCCCAGGTGCATGTTGGCCGAATCCATGGTCAATAACGC
The DNA here is from genome assembly GCA_012718945.1 of Bacteroidales bacterium. GTDB lineage: Bacteria > Bacteroidota > Bacteroidia > Bacteroidales > UBA1402 > UBA8389. The sequence continues at coordinate 3,494 of JAAYBL010000060.1, read as the reverse complement.
ATCCAGGCAGTTCATCAGTTGCAGATCGTCATGGAGATCGCCTCCCACTGGTAGTTCCAAATTAGGATACCGTTCTTTCCAGGCTTTCATGACGGCCTCCTCCTCGGTGCCCCGACCAAACAGGAAAATCCGACAACCTGGTCGTTGAGCCAAATCGGCCACTACGACGGCCATCATTTCGAGCGGATACCGCTTGCCTTCGTGCCTGGCAAAGGGCGCAACACCCAGCCAAAGACCATCCTTGACACCAAACCGCTCCTGGACGGTAGCCATATGTTGACGTGTATCGGGCAACGTACGCAGCATTGCTGCCTCATCGACGACGAAACCGGCACGGGCCAACACCCTGCGGTAACGCTCCAGGGCTGGCGTGAGGGGTTCCAGAACCTTGTATTGCCGACGTGTCAACCGACGCCTGGCCTTGCGCTCTTTGCTCACCCGGAAGACCGGTCGTTTCCAACCCAGTAAAAAACCGAGCAGATAAGTGCGGTGGACAGCGTGCAGGTCGCAGACCTTGTCAATGTGTAAGGGACGAAGCACACGAAGCAGCTTGAACATCCCCCGAAAACCGTTGTGTGTACCACGCAAGTCGACAGGCACCACCATCAAATTGTCAGGTGTCTCTTTGAAAAGACCGGCCATAAAGGCTTGAGTGGCGATAAAGAAGTGATCCTCCGGGTATTCGGCGGCGACAGCCTTGAGCAGGGGTACCGCGATGGCCACGTCGCCCAAAGCCGAAAACCGGGTGATCAGGACATTGGCCATTTATTTCTTGGCGTACAAGGCCGGGTTCAAGGCGGGGTCGTTGTACATTTTCATTTGTCGGTATACCTTCATGTGGCGACGTCCGGCGGCGTAATCGGCCAAAAGTTGATCGATGGCCAATGACAGGTCACGTTGCTGCTCCAGCAGGATGGCCAGCTTTTGCCGGCAACGCTCCAGGTGGTCGGGTGTCGCATCGGTACGCTCCGTTTCAACACGCATGTGCCAGATTTTGAGGATCAATATGGAAAGACGATCCACTGCCCAAGCGGGACTTTCAGTATTGATTACAGCATCAGACAAGGTTTTAACAGCCAAAAACTGTTCATAAAAATAGGTGTCAATACGCTCGACCAAATCGGTCCTGTCCTGATTGGATGCGTCGATACGCCGTTTAAGAGCTAATGCTTCCAATGGGTCAATCAATGGCATACGGATGATATCTTCCAAATGCCATTGGACGGCATCGATCCAGTTTTTTCGATACAAATCGGCTTCAATGGTACCCTCTGGGTATACAGAAGGCATGGTGGCGTCCACATAGTCCGTCAGATGATAGGCTGTGGTCGCTTCCAGAAATACGCGGTTGGCGCTTTCGCTGAATGTCATACGTGGGTCGTTGAGGTTTCGGGCAAAGATACACCCATTTTGGCAGAATTAAAAACTGCCCCTTCTTCCCAAATTCAAAAGAAATACCTACGTTTGTGCCCGTAAAATTTCGTATCTTTCGGAGCGTCTATCATTCATTGATCCGGCGGAAACGGTGTGCTTGTCTACTCCTATGAAAATTGTCGCTGACACTCATATTCCCTTTTTGAAAGGCCTGCTTGAGCCGGTCGCCGAAGTCGTCTACCTGCCAGGGCGTGCCATTCGTCGAGAAGACGTTCTCGATGCGGATGCCCTCATCGTCCGAACCCAAACCTGCTGCGACAGAGACTTGCTGGAAGGCAGCTCCGTACAGTTCATCGGCACCCCGTCCATCGGCTACGACCACATCGATCTGGATTACTGTGAGGCCAAAAATATAACCTGGGTGAACGCCCCTGGTTGCAACGCCAAAGCCGTGGCTCAATACGTCACCTCATCACTCCTGGTGCTGGCCAAAAAATACGGGTTTAAACTGGCCGATAAAACCTTGGGCATAATCGGGGTAGGTCAGTGCGGACAAAAGGTGGAACGCAATGCCAGGCTCCTGGGTATGAACATCCTGCTCAACGACCCTCCCAGAGCCAGAAATGAAGGTGAAAAAAACTTCCATGACCTGGAACGCATTCTGACCGATAGCGACATCATCACGCTGCACCCCACCCTGGAAAAAGAAGGTCCGGACAAAACGTTCCACCTTCTGGATGCCGCCTTTTTCGCCAAACTAAAAAAGCCCATTTACCTCATCAATACGGCCAGGGGCGCCATTGTTGAAACGGAAGCCCTCAAACAAGCCTTGTCCGAGGGGAAGGTTATTGATTGTGCCATCGATTGTTGGGAAAACGAACCGTCCATCGATTCCGACCTGCTGCAACGCTGCCTCATCGCCACACCCCACATTGCCGGTTATTCATCCGATGGCAAGGCCAACGCCACCCGGACAGTGCTTGAGCAGCTCAATCAATTCTTTCACCTCAACTTACCCAGGTTCTCACCCGAATTGCCAGTCCCCGAGAGTCCTGTACTCAAAGTGCCCAGAAACAGCAAGGACAAGATAGCCTCTGCTTTGCTGCACGCGTACGACCCACTGCTGGATACGGCAGCCCTCAAGAAGGCGCCCGATACGTTTGACGCCTTACGCTCCAACTATGTATTAAGAAGGGAATACAAAGCCTACAGGGTCTTGAATGCCTCCGATCAGGATGGTGACTTGCTCAGAGCTTTTGGTTTCCAGCTACCGCCACATCCGGCTGACAAAGTCTTTGTCGAGAACTAACAGCTCTTCAATGTAGCACACGACGGCAGCGTCAAAGCAAGCCTTCTTTTATCAGACAACCCTCAATGGCTGAAGGAAAGTGTGCATACTCCAACGCATGGACCCTATCGGCCACATCATCAGCGGTATCACCAGGCAGGACAGGACACGTAGCCTGAAATACAATCTGCCCTTCATCATACCGTTCATTGACGTAATGAATGGAGATACCCGATTCAGCATCCCCGTCCGCCAGCACAGCCTCATGCACCCTATGACCATACATCCCCTTGCCGCCATGACGTGGCAGTAAGGCCGGATGAATGTTGACAATTCGGAATGGGTAAGCCTCGATCAGATCGGAAGGAACTTTAAGCAAGTAGCCAGCCAATACAATGAAATCCACCTTATACGACTTCATAAGTTCCAATAAGGTGCCTGTTTCCTGTAAGGCTTCACGGCCCAACGTCAACGAAGGTACCCCCATTTTTTTGGCTCGCTCGTGTACAAAGGCATCCGCTTTATTAGAAACAATGAGCACAAACTCAACAGCCTGATTGCCATGGAAGTATTTGTGAATATTCTCCGCGTTGGAGCCTGAACCAGAAGCAAATATAGCAAGACGGGCTGTTTTCATAACTGATTAATAGGGTGGGTTGATTGCACACAGTTGCATGATTTGTGCATAAAAATTGCAGTTTCCAAGGTAAAAATTAGGGTAAATGCAATTTTCTTTGTTTCTTTGCACCGCAAAATTACAAACTAATTTTAGTATTAACCCCAAAAAAACAACTGTTATGTCTGATGTAGCAGCCAAAGTAAAGGCGATTAT
>JAAYBL010000059.1 GCA_012718945.1 Bacteroidales bacterium | reverse complement strand
TTATTGCCAAGACTCCAGCTGCCCGTTGGGGTACCCCCGAAGATTTGATGGGACCGGCTGTTTTCCTGGCATCTGAAGCCTCCAACTTTGTCAACGGTCACATCTTGTATGTTGACGGTGGCATCCTGGCTTATATCGGCAAACAACCCAAGTAACACCTACGACCATGCCGTTGACCTATCGACTTAGAAAGGCCTTCATGATGCTGGCGACTGCTTTGTTATTGGTTTCCTGCAACAACCTGGCCGAAGTCTCCGTCTTCAACAATTCCGACGTTGACCGTGAAGGCGAGTTGGTGGAATTGTGCCTGTGCAGCTTCAAGCGGGTGGATCCAGCCAAATTGGTGGTGTTGGATTCCTCCGGCAATCAACTGCCCGTCCAATTGGTGTATAGGGGAGAGGTAGAACCTCAGGCCTTTGTGTTCCCGGTCTCCTTGAAAGCTGGGGAAAAGGCCTTGTACACCGTCAAGGAAGGAGAACCTGCAACAGTGGCCGTTAAAACCTTTGTCCGTCAGGTCCCTGAACGCAAGGACGATGTTGCCTGGGAAAACGACCGTATCGCCTTTAGAGCCTATGGTCCGGCCCTGGCCAACGAAAATCCCAGCAACGGGTTTGATGTCTGGTACAAACGAACCAACAATCTGATCATTGATAAATGGTACAAAGACGACCTGGCTGGAGTGGCTTCCTACCACGATGACCACGGTGAAGGGCTTGACTGCTACAAGGTGGCTCATACCTTGGGTGCAGGCGCCATCGCTCTCTATACCACCGATTCTGTCTGGGTGTACGGACACTACGACCGCTTCAAGGTGCTCGACAAAGGCCCCTTGCGTTCTTCATTTGTCTTGTATTACGACAGCGTTCCTTACGATGGTCACACCCTCAAGGCTGAGATTCAGGTCACCCTGGATGCTGGCTCCAACCTCAACGAAATCTGCGCCCGCTTCATGGGGGATACCGCGCAGATACGATTGGCTGCCGGCATTTTCCTGCACGATACGGTGGGTGTCATCCACGGTCACGCTGAGAAGGGTTTTGTCGGTTATGCCGAGAATACCATGTCTCAAGGTAAAGTGGCTTCCTATCAAGGACGTGGCTACACCGGAATGGTGTTTCTAGGCCGCTTGGCAGAGGTCGTTCAGGTGGATCAGCATGTCTTAGGCATCACTCATTATCAGCAGGGTGAGGTCTACCGTTACTTTGCTGGCGCAGGCTGGGAAAAGGGGGGATTCCCCACCGACCAGGACTGGTTTGCCTACCTGGCTAACCAATACAAAGCCAAGACGAATCCGTTGGATGTTAAAATACTTAAATAGCTAAAGGCTCATTGCCTTGCAACCTCAAATGAACAACCTCCAGGCCCTTTTTTAGAGTCGGGGTTGTTCGTTTTTATGTTGTATAACATAGTTTTTCGAAGGCCCCTCTGAAAAATAAGGGTTACTTTTACACGACTAAAAAAATGTCTCACCATAACACATCACTATGAGAAACACGTTTGTGAAGGCCGCCGGTCTTTTTGCCGTGGCTGCATTGTCCTTACCCCTGTTGTTTACGGCTTGCAAACCATCGACAACGAAATCCGGGCTGAAAGCCTCCGATTTCAAGGTTGAGATTGACGGTAAACAGAACGACCTCTATGTTTTAACCAACAAGAACGGCATGGAAGTGTGCCTGACGAATTACGGTGCACGCATCGTGTCCATTATGGTACCCGACAAGGATGGCGTTTACGCCGATGTGGTGCTTGGCTTTGATTCGATTGGTGGTTATCTGAACAACAAAACCGACTTTGGCGCCTTTATCGGCCGCTACGGTAACCGCATCAACCAAGGACGTTTTACCCTTGATGGCATAGACTATCAGTTGGAGACCAATAATTTCGGACATAGCTTGCATGGTGGCCCCCAGGGTTTCCAATACCGTATGTTCGATGTGAAACAGATTGACAAACAAACGCTGGAAGTATCCTATGTCTCCGCCGACGGCGAGATGGGTTTCCCCGGCACGTTGACATGCAAAGCTGTGTACACCTTGACCGATGACAACGCCATCGATATCAGCTACGAAGCTACCACCGACAAGCCGACCATCATCAACCTGACCAACCATTCCTACTTTAACCTGACCGGCAACCCCACCAACGATGTGTTGGGTCACGTCATGGCCATCGCCGCCGACTATTATACCCCGGTTGATACCACCTTCATGACCACCGGTGAGATCGCTCCCGTTTGCGGAACCCCCATGGATTTCAGAAAGCCCATCGCTATTGGTGCCCGCATCAACGACTATTGCTTTGAACAATTGAAAAACGGCAACGGCTACGACCACAACTGGGTATTCTGCCCTGAAAGACCGGACAGCCTGCCCGTTTGCTTTGTACTTGACACACTGAGTGGCCGCACACTGGAAGTTTATACCAACGAACCTGGCGTACAGGTGTATTCCGGTAACTTCCTTGATGGCACTGTCACAGGCAAGAAAGGCATCGTCTACAAACAACGCGTTGGCCTTTGCCTCGAAACCCAACACTATCCCGACAGCCCCAACAAAGCTGATTGGCCTTCAGTGGTGCTCCGTCCGGGTGAAACCTACAAGAGCCACTGTGTGTACAAATTTGGCGTTATGACCGATGATTGCCTGAAGGCTTGCAAGGAAAAGAAATGCTGCAAAGATTCAACTGACTGTTCCAAGTGCGACGAAGGTTGCTGCAAGGATAAGGCAACCCCATGCAACAAAAGCAAGGAAGCATCATCCTGCTGCAAGGAGGCAGCAGCAAAGAAATAATGTTGCCGACTAATCATTGATACTCACTATAAAAGAATCTTACGAAGACCCTTGAAACCTTTGTAAGATTCTTTTGTTTCGTTTAATTGTGAACTATACCTGTCACTAGTAAAAACCCACAACAATGACTCAACAACAAAAACAGAACTTTACGTTCGCACTGACCGTCATGTTTGTCGTCAGCTTCCTGCTAGGATTCATTACGACCATGAACAATTCCATGATCAATTTCTGCAAGGCTGCTTTCAATCTGGACGCCGCTCAAGGTCAATTGGTCAATACCGCTTTTTATGGAGCCTATATCCTTTCCATCCCCTTGGCTCTGTTGATGAACAAATTGGGCTATAAGAAGACCCTCGTGCTTGGCATTGGTATTATTGGCCTGGGCTTCATCCTCAATTACGTCTCTATCGGTCAGTTTGCTGGCACTGCTTCCATTTACTACGTTTTCCTAGCCTGTATGTTTGTCGTAGCCATCGGTATTGTATTCCTGCAATTGGTTACCAATCCTTACGTCAAAGCCCTTGGTCCTCAGGAGTCTGCTCCCAGCCGCATGACCTTGAACCAAACCCTTAACTCCCTGGCTACGACCCTGGCCCCCATGTTCGTATCCATCCTCATTGTTTCCAACAACAACGAAGCCCCCACGGCTGAAGCCATCAAGACTCCTTTCCTGGGTCTGGGTCTGTTCACCCTTTTGTTGGGTCTTATCCTGATGTTCCTCAAGTTGCCCTCCATCAAGGAAGAAGAACAACCTACCGACAGCGGTGAAGTTAAACAGTACCACAAGAGCATTTTCAAATACCCCCATATTTTCCTGGGTGCCCTGGGTATCTTCTTCTACATGGGTGTTGAAATCGGTATCCCCAGCTTCCTGCCCCAACGTATGGAAGGTCTTGGTTTGACCTCAGCTGTCCTGATCCCCGATTTCATTTCTGACTTCTTCACCTTCCTGGGCATGAACATGACGGAAGCTACCTCCATCCTGGTACTGTACTGGTTTGGTATGTTGGTAGGCCGTGCGTTCGGTTCCTTTATCCTGGGCAAATACGATTCCAAGAAAGTGCTGGTTGCCGCTGCTTTGATGAGCGTGCTCTGTGTTGCCCTCTCCTTGGTTATTGACGGTCCGCTGACCATCTGGTTGCTCATCCTCACCGGTCTGTTCCATTCCATCATGTGGCCTTGCATCTTCAACCTTGGGTTGGAAGAACTCGGTCCCCACACCAAAGCTGCTTCCGGTATCATCAACACCGGTGTCATCGGTGCTGCCGTGCTTATGCCTCTGATGGGCGTTATCGAAGACAGTGTCGGTCTGAAGGCCGTGTTCGCTTGCCTCTTCATCTATTACATCTACATCATGTGGTTCACCTGGAAAGGTTCACAAATCCGCATCAAACACTAACTTTTAGCGCTATATATTATGGATATTGAAATTGTAAGAAGCCGCTTTCTCAAGCATTTTGACGGCCAACCAGGCTCAGTTTATGCATCACCCGGTCGCATCAACCTCATTGGTGAACACACCGACTACAACGGAGGTTTTGTATTCCCGGGTGCCATCGACAAAGGTATGGTAGCTGAAATTCGTCTCAACGGTACCGATAAGGTCAGGGCTTACTCCATCGACCTCAAGGATTATGTAGAGTTTGGTTTGAATGAAGAAGACGCACCCCGCGCCAGCTGGGCTCGTTATATTTTCGGTGTATGCCGCGAGATGATCAAACGTGGTGCCAAATTGGGTGGTTTCAACACGGCTTTTGCCGGTGATGTGCCCCTGGGTGCCGGTATGTCCTCCTCCGCAGCCTTGGAAAGCACCTATGCCTATGCCTTGAACGATCTGTTCAACTGTGGCATTGATAAATTTGAACTGGCACTCATTGGTCAAGCCACCGAACACAACTACGTTGGTGTTAACTGTGGTATCATGGACCAGTTTGCCTCCCTCTTCGGTAAAGAAGGCAGCCTGATGTTGCTCGACTGCCGTTCATTGGAACACAAATACTACCCGTTCAATCCCAAAGGCTACAAACTCGTGTTGCTCGACACCGTTGTCAAACATGAACTTGCTTCTTCTGCCTACAACAAACGTCGTCAGTCCTGCGAAACAGCTGCTGCCGCCATCCGCAAAAACCATCCTGAAGTGGAATTCCTGCGCGATGCCACGATGGACATGCTCAACGAAGTCAAAGCTGAAATCACAGCTGAAGACTACATGAGGGCTGAATATGTGATTGGCGAAGTACAACGCGTGATGGATGTCTGCGCTGCCCTGGAAAAAGGCGACTATGAAACTGTCGGTGCCCGAATGTATGAAACCCACGATGGCATGAGCCGTCTGTACGAAGTAAGCTGCGAAGAGCTTGACTTCCTCAACGACCTGGCCAAGAAGAACGGTGTTACCGGTTCGCGTGTCATGGGCGGAGGTTTCGGTGGATGTACCATCAATCTGGTCAAAGATGAATTGTATGATGCCTTCATAGCCGATGCTAAGGAAGCTTACAAAGCAGCCTATGGTCGTCTACCCAAAGTCTACGATGTAGTGATAAGCGACGGCGCTCGCAAACTGGTCTAAACAAACTTGCCGCATGGTTCCTACAGGGCCATGCGGCATTTGTATGTTTTATAACATATAATTTTTGTCTATCTGCCGGATAATAAGTGTTACATTTACACCAATTATCCGGATTTGTATAACCTATCTACTCTTCAAACCACAACACCATGAATTGGAATTCTCAAGAATTTATTTGGATCGACTGGGTGATCATTATCGTAGGGATATTGGCTATCACCTGGGCTGTATGGCGTACGATCAAAAAGGACAAAATGCACCAAAAAGGTGCAGACAGCGAAGACTACCTTTTTGGTAAAGGAGAACCCTGGTACATCATCGGGGCCGCTATCTTTGCTGCCAACATCGGTTCCGAACACCTGGTTGGTCTGGCTGGTACCGGTGCCAAAGCCGGTGTCGGTATGGCACACTGGGAAATGCAAGGTTGGATGATCCTCATCCTTGGCTGGGTTTTCGTGCCTTTCTATCAATTGATGAACAACAAACTGGGCAAGATCATCACGATGCCCGACTTTCTTAAAAACCGTTACACACCGGCCACCGGATCATGGCTGTCTATCATTACTTTGATTGCCTATGTGCTCACCAAGGTCAGCGTTACAGCTTTCACAGGCGGTATCTTCCTGGAAAGCCTCCTTGGACTGCCGTTCTGGTATGGTGCCATCGGTTTGATCGTGATAACTGGTATTTTCACCGTGCTTGGTGGTATGAAGGGTGTTATGACCCTCTCGGCCATTCAAACACCTATTCTTATTATTGGTTCCTTCCTGGTACTCTTCCTCGGATTGGCAGCCCTCGGTGCTGGCAGTATTTCTGATGGTTGGACGGCCATGATGGATTTTTCCAGAACGCTGAACGTCGGAACAGACGGCGTGGCTTACGGAACCAACCACATGTTCCACTTCGAAACAGGTGACCCCATGTACGACGAATACCCCGGTTTCTGGGTATTTATTGGCGCTTCCATTATCGGTCTTTGGTACTGGGCTACTGACCAGCACATCGTTCAACGTGTACTTGGCCAACGCAAAGGTGAATCCAGCGACGTCGTTATGAAACGCGCCCGCAGAGGTACCATCGCTGCCGGTTACTTCAAACTGTTGCCCGTGTTCATGTTCCTGATTCCTGGTATGATTGCTGCCGCTTTGGCTGCTCGTCCCGATAGTGGTTTCACCTTGGACAATCCCGACACCGCCTTTGGTGCCATGGTTAAGTTCGTTCTGCCTGCCGGTGTCAAGGGTATTGTGACCATCGGTTTCATTTCAGCACTCGTTGCTTCGTTGGCTGCCTTCTTTAACTCCTGCGCCACCCTGTTTACGGAAGACTTCTACAAACCCATGTTCAAAGGCAAGTCCGAAGAACGCTACGTGTTGGTTGGCCGTATCGCCACCATCGTGGTTGTCGTTTTGGGTATTGTCTGGATCCCCGTCATGATGAGCCTTGGTAGCCTCTACTCATACCTGCAAGGTATCCAATCACTGCTCGCTCCGGCCATGGTTGCCGTCTTCGTGTTGGGTATTTTCTCCAAGAAAATTACGCCTAAAGCTGGTGAATCCGGTTTGATCTTCGGTTTCCTCGTGGGTATGGTTCGTTTGTTGACCAATATCCTCACCGATACCGGAACGAAAGTGATGGAAGGTGGATTCTGGGAATCGACTGCCTGGTTCTGGCAGACTAACTGGCTGATCTTCGAGATCTGGTTGTTGGTTGCCATCATGGTCTTCATGGTGATTGTATCGTTCTTCACCAAGAAACCGACCGCCAAACAAGTCGAATTCATTTCCTTCTCCGGTGACTATAAGAAACTGGTCAGACAGAGCTGGGATAAGTGGGATGTCATCGCCTCTTTGGGTGTTGTTGTCTGCTGTGCCCTGTTCTACTGGTATTTCTGGTAAATCCTCAAACATCAGGCTCTCCGTGCAGTCATCCTGCCGGAGAGCCCTGATGTTTTCTCCTGTTGTTAGTCAACAAACTTACGTAAATACTGTTTTGTCGTGCTGGAAGACGTAAAAACAAATTATTACAAAGACAATGACCGGTTTTATATCTCTGTGGACTGCATCATTTTCGGTTTTCACAAAGAAGAATTGAACCTATTGTTAATCAAACGAAATTTCAATCCCTGCAAGGGCAATTGGTCCCTGGTAGGTGGCTTTTTAAATAAGGAAGAAAGTTTGGATCAAACAGCCCAACGCGTTCTTAGGGAACTGACGGGTTTGGATAATGTTTTCATGGAGCAGGTGGGCAGTTTTGGCGCCATCGACCGCGATCCTGGTGAACGTGTGGTATCTACCGCCTATTATGCCTTGATCAATATAGAGGATTACGATCCCGAATTGGCCATGCTTCACAACGCCCATTGGGTAAAGCTCAGTGAACTTCCTCCCTTGATTTTTGACCACAAGCAGATGGTCGACAAGGCTTTACGTCGCCTCAAGCGACAAGTGACCAATCAAAGCATAGGGTATAATCTGCTACCTAAATTGTTCACGCTGAGCCAATTTCAACAGATGTACGAGGCCATCTTAGGAAAAAGCCTTGATAAACGAAATTTCAGGAAGAAAGTAGCCGAAATGGAATTCCTGGAGAAAACAGACGAAAAAGACAAATTATGCTCCAAGCGAGGGGCCTATTTATATCGCTTCACTGAAATGGACGATTAACCCTTCGCTCCGGAAACAACTCTATAATAGTTACACTCCCATGTTAGAATCACTTAAAGCATCCGTTTTTCAGGCCAATCTCGATTTGGTCAAGCATGGCCTGGTCATTTTCACCTGGGGCAACGTAAGCGCCATTGACCGAGAAACCGGTCTTGTGGTCATCAAGCCCTCCGGTGTTTCCTACGACGACATGACTGTCGAAGACATGGTCGTTGTTGATTTGAACGGCAAGGTCGTTGAAGGATCCCTCAAACCCTCTTCCGATACCGCCACCCATCTTGAACTGTATAAAGCCTTCCCCGGCATAGGCGGCGTGGTGCATACCCATTCAACCTACGCTACCGCCTGGGCTCAGGCCGGTAAGGACATACCCAACATCGGCACCACCCATGCCGACTATTTCAGCCAGGACATCCCCTGCACCCGCGACATGACAGAAGCAGAGGTGATGGGAGGGGCCTACGAATTAGAAACCGGGCGTGTCATCGTTGAACGTTTCAATGGCAAAGACGCCAATCATGTCCCCGGCGTGCTGGTCAAAAACCACGGTCCGTTTTCCTGGGGCAAGGACGCACATGATGCCGTACACAACGCTGTAGTCATGGAGCAGGTTGCAAAGATGGCCCATATTGCTTACCTTGTGAACCCTAAGCTGGATATGAATCCACATCTGATACAAAAGCACTTTTTCCGCAAACACGGACCTGGTGCCTATTACGGTCAATAAAATTGGATGAACAGGCATCAAACCTGCTTGTCGAAAATATACATTTACTAAAAAACAGAGATATGAACTACAAAGATTTAGAAGTTTGGTTTGTCACCGGAGCTCAGCTGCTTTACGGAGGTGATGCCGTTGTAAAAGTAGATGCCCATTCCAATGAAATGGTCAAAGGATTGAACGATTCCGGTCGTCTTCCCATCAAGGTTGTATACAAAGGTACAGCCAATTCATCCGCCGAAGTATCAGAAATCATGCGTGCCGCCAACGGTGACACCAAGTGCGTGGGTATCATCACCTGGATGCACACCTTCTCTCCGGCCAAAATGTGGATCCACGGTTTGATGGATTACAAGAAACCATTGCTGCACCTGCACACCCAATACAACGAAACCATTCCCTGGAATGAAATCGACATGGACTTCATGAACCTCAACCAGAGTGCCCATGGAGACCGCGAATTCGGTCACATCACCAGCCGCCTGCGCAAACCCCGCAAAGTGGTTGTCGGTTATTGGAAAGACAAATCCACCCAGGAAAAAATCGCCATCTGGATGCGCGTTTGCGCCGCTTGGGAAGATGCTCAGAACATGCGCATCATCCGTTTCGGTGACAACATGAACAACGTGGCCGTTACCGACGGTGATAAAGTGGAAGCTGAAATCCGCCTGGGTTACCACGTGGACAACGCACCCATCGCCAAACTGGTTCCTTACGTAGAAGCTGTAACCGAAGCTGAAATTGACGCCTTGGTCGCTGAATACTGCAACCTGTACGATTTTGCTCCCAACGCCGCCAAGGGTGGCAAGGATCACCAATTCGTACGCGACGCTGCTGCTCAGGAAATCGGTTTGCGCCGTTTCCTGGTAGATAAGAAGGCTACCGCTTTCACCACCAGCTTCGACGAACTGGAAGGCATGAAACAGCTGATGGGCTTTGCTTCACAGCGTTTGATGGCCGAAGGTTTCGGTTTCGGTGCCGAAGGTGACTGGAAAACTGCTGCCCTCTGCCGCACCATGTGGGTGATGGCTCAAGGCCTGCCCGGTGGTTGCTCCTTCCTGGAAGACTACACCCTCAACTTCGATGGCAACAACAGCTCCATCCTGCAAGCCCACATGTTGGAAATCAACCCCGAAATCGCAGCCAAGAAACCCCGCGTGGAAGTACACTACCTGGGTATCGGTGATTCCGGCACGTGCGCTCGTCTGGTATTCCAGGCTCACGAAGGCGAAGGTATCGCTTGTACCATCGTGGATATGGGTAACCGTTTCCGCATGATCTGCAACGATGTCGACGTCATCAAACCCAAAGATCTGCCTAAATTGCCCGTTGCCTGTGCCTTGTGGAAACCCATGCCCAACTTCGAAATTGGCGCCGGAGCCTGGATCCTGGCCGGTGGTACGCACCACTCCAGCTTCTCGTTCTCCCTCACCAAGGAGTACATGGAAGACTACGCTGAAATTGCCGATGTTGAATTGCTGCTGATCGACAAGGATACGAATATCCGTAACTTCAAGCAGGATATCCGCAACAACGAAGTATATTACATGTTGAACAAAGCCCTGCGTTAAGCCATGAGCAAATACGTTATCGGTTTAGATTACGGTTCCGACTCTTGCCGCGCCTACATTGTAGACGCGGCCACCGGAGCCGAACAGGGGACAGCCGTCAAATACTATCCCCGCTGGATGAAAGGCTTGTATTGCCAGCCTACGGCTAATCAATACCGCCAACATCCCAAGGACTATGTTGAATGTTTGGAAGGTGCCGTCAAAGAAGCCTTGGCCAAATGTGATCCTTCTGTCGCTGCCAACGTGATCGGTATGTCGTTCGACACCACCGGTTCCACGCCTGTGTTCACCGACAAGGAAGGCACTCCGCTGGCTTTGCTGCCCGAGTTTGCCGAAAACCCCAACGCCATGTTTGTGTTGTGGAAAGACCACACCGCCATCCAGGAAGCTGCCGAAATCAACGAACTCTGCGCCAAGTGGGAAATTGACTACACCTCATACGAAGGTGGTATCTATTCCTCCGAATGGTTCTGGGCTAAAGTATTGCACGTATTGCGCGCCGACGAGAAAGTACGCAAGGCTGCCTATTCAGTCGTAGAACACTGCGACTGGTTGCCCGCACTGATTTGCGGCGATACGAAACCCGAAAACATCAAACGCAGCCGTTGTGCTGCCGGTCACAAGGCCATGTGGTTGGAAAAATGGGGTGGACTGCCCTCTGAAAAATTCCTCACCACCCTGGATCCTCTTTTGGCCGGTTACCGCGACCGTCTGTACAGGGATACCTATACCAGTGACACGAAGGTGGGTTACCTCACCGAAGAATGGGCCAAACGCCTTGGACTGACCACAAATGTGGCCGTCGGTGTTGGCGCTTTCGACTGCCACATGGGCGCCGTTGGTGCTGAAGCTACCCCGAATGCGCTGGTACGTGTAATAGGTACCTCAACCTGCGACATCCTGTTGTCTTCCTACGAAGAAATGGGCGACAAGTTGGTCAAGGGTATCTGTGGACAAGTTGATGGTTCCGTTGTTCCTGGTATGATGGGCCTTGAAGCCGGTCAGTCTGCCTTTGGCGACGTGTATGCCTGGTTCAAGCGCATCATGGCCTGGCCCATCGAGGAACTGATTGCCAAATCATCCCTTATTGACGAAGCCACCAAACAAAAATTGGTAGACGAAGCCATGGACAAGATCGTTCCGGTGTTGTCCGAACAAGCTGCCGCCATCGATCCCAAAGAAAGCATGGTGATTGCCACCGACTGGATGAACGGTCGTCGCACACCCGATGCCAGCCAGCTGGTGAAGGGTAGCATTACGGGACTTACGCTGGGTACTACAGCGCCCATGATGTTCCGCGCCTTGGTTGAAGCTACCGCGTTTGGTTCCAAAGCCATCACGGATCGTTTTGCCGACGAAAAAGTGAACATCGAGAGTGTCATCGGTATCGGTGGTATTTCCCTGAAGTCACCGTTTGTCATGCAAACCATGGCTGATGTACTGAACATGCCCATCAAGGTGGCCAAGAGTGATCAGGCTTGCGCCTTCGGTGCTGCCATGTTCGCTGCCGTCGTTGCCGGTGTGTACGAAAAAGTGGAAGATGCTCAAAAGGCCATGGGCCAGGGTTTTGCCAAGGAATACCTGCCAAATCCCGCCAATGTGGCTATGTACGCCGAATTGTACAAGGAGTACCAGAAGCTGGGCAAGATCACGGAAGAAACCTTCTACAAGTCCCTCTAATAAAGCTTCCCCTAATAAAAAACAGGTTCCAATGGCTGATGCTGTTGGATCCTGTTTGTTTTTAGATGGCTAGCTATCAGACCTCACTCACCCGTACTTTTTTTGTCTTAAGTTTGCTGTTGTTGAGGTTTCCGATCAGCTCATTCATTTTTGAAGCGCGAACAGCCACATACGAGCAATCCTGTTTGATTTCGATGATACCCAGTTGCTCTTTGCTGAGTCCACCTTGCTTGAGGAATAGACCGGCAATATCCCCTTTGGATATCTTATCCCTTCTGCCTCCCGTGATAAACAACGTTTTCCAGATGGGCGCCTTGGGTGTCGGTGCCTCCACAATGGTTTCCGTCTCAGTATCCCCGATGAATTCGGGCAGCTCTTCGTTCACCCATTTTAGAATATAGGCCGTGCCATCGGCATTCATCCTGGCCGTCCTTCCATTTCTGTGTGTGAATTCCTGACTCCTTGGAGGCAGTTGAAAATGAAGGATGAATTTCAGTTCAGGAATGTCGAGCCCCCTGGCCGCCAGGTCGGTGGCAATGATCAGTTGGTGGGTGCCGTTCCGAAATTTGATCAACGCCCTTTCACGGTCCATTTGCTCCATGCCGCCGAAGAAACAGCCGTGGTGTATATTGTTGGCTGTTAAGTAGTTGCTGACCTCCTGTATGGTTTCCTTGAAGTTGCAGAAAACGATACCGGGCTGATTGCCAATATGGCGCAGCGTTTTAACCAACGTTTCCAGCTTGTCCTTAGAAGGAGAAACGACTGTCTTGACTTTCAACTGGGATATAGCCTGATCAGAGTAATCCAGGCAGACAGGTTGCTTCAGCCCGACGAAAGCAGGTATTTCTGTCGCTAACGTTGCAGAAGTCAGTATCCTTTTTTCGATGTTCGGTAAGGCGGCGATTATTTCGCTCATATCCTGTTCAAAACCAATTTCGAGCGATTTGTCAAATTCATCAAGCACGAGCGTGCGGATGCCTTGGGTAGAAAAACGCTCCCTTCTCAGCAGGTCGGCCACTCGCCCAGGCGTGCCTATCAAGATGCTGGGCGTGTGTTTGAGGTCCAACTTGTCCTGATAACCTGTTCGACCACCGTACACAGCGTTGGCCTTGTAACCCGATCCCATTTCCCGTATGACTTGCTCTATCTGAAGAGCGAGTTCTCTGGATGGAACGAGTATCAATACCTGTATTTCGTCGCTCCCTGTATCTAGGTTCCCGATAATGGGGAGTAAAAACGCCAGTGTCTTACCTGTTCCGGTCGGGGAAACCAGGATGATGTCCGATGAGGATTCAAACACGGTCAACGTCTCCTCTTGCATAGGATTGAGCTGTTCAATCTTCAGCTTTTTAAGGATGTCTTCCTGATTTTTTATGTTATATAGCATGTGACAAAGGTACAGTAATAACCCAAGGACAGCAATAACCTCGAAAATTGAACGTGACATTTTGCGACAATATGCAACAAATTGTACCATATAAATTGATAATGTGTATCATCATCTTGATGCGTGTTTTGATATGTTAGAATTAACATTCTAAATTGGTCTCAATCGCTGTCTACAACGGCTATTGCTGCAAAAAAAACTATTTTGATTTCTAAAACTTATTTATACCTTTAGCACACTTCTTGACTTTAAAATAATATGCAAGATGAAGGTATTTAATCTATTGTTTAGCCTTTTATTTTCAGCCATACTTTTTGTTGGCTGTTCAACCGATGACGAGCCAGACTATACCGAATTGTTGAAAGGCACCTGGGTAAATACAATGATCAACGGCCAACCCCTGTTGACCGATGAAACGTTTGTCATGGAATTGAAGCCGGATAATACCGAAATGTATGCCATTGGGTTTCAACTGGACGAAAACAACAAAAGCTGGATAGAGGGTGTCAACTATACCTATTCCATTGTAGGAGAGAATATTGTCATCAATGGTACCGATGTGCTGGATAATGTCATGCAAATGGAATTCAAGATTCTATCGCTGACGGATGAAACCCTGACATTTACAGTGCCCACATTCAAGGTGAACGGCGTTGAGGTACCCAACGATAGGACATTTACCTGTAAAAAGGTCACCAACGATTACCGCACCGCCTTTACCGGCGTTTGGTACGGACGCTGTACGACCGAAGGAGCAGCCGACAGCACCTATCATTATTGGGAATACCTGGCTGATGGCCGCTATTATTACTACTACCAGGATTCAACCAATCATTGGATAAAAAAGACGGACAATGAAGGTCGCTATTACCTGTATGGAAATCTGATGGCCTGCAACTATACCAACGACTTGCTCACCGGCGGTACCGGTAAAGTCTTTGAGTGCTGGCATTTTACCATTGATGGAAGCAAAATGGTTTGGACTGGCCTGCGCGAAAACGCCATGACCATTACCTATGAAATGGATAAAGTGCAGTCTCCACCCCAAACGATTCAATAAACAACGATTAGTAAGGCTTGTAAAAAAGGAAAAAAATGGGACATCTAGTTAGAAACTTCAGTTTGGTGGCTTTGGCCTGTCTTTTTTTAACAGCCTGCGAAAAGTCCTCCGATGATCATGGACCTAAACTAGGCAAGGCTAAAGACCTTCTATGGTTATCGCCTGACGTACAACCTGAGACATTCCGCAACATCGATAAACTGTTTGAAACGCGTTCCATCAAATGTGGCGAACAGGTCTATCCCTTACCGTATAGTGACTCCATGCTGACATCGGTGACGTATACGCCCGATGCTGAACATGCCTATACGATCGGTGACTTTATGGCAAGAAACAAGGTGGCTGGATTGTTGATCATCAAGGATGGTAAAATTGTCCTCGAACGCTATGGGCTTGGAAGCACTGAACACTCCAAGTGGGTGGGTTTCTCTACCACAAAATCGGTTGTTTCAACACTGATCGGCATAGCCATCCAGGACGGCAAAATCACCAGCGTCAACGATCAGGTTGTCGATTACCTTCCCCAATTAACCGGTACGGCCTATGATGGCGTACGCATAATAGACCTCCTGCAAATGTCGTCGGGCGTGGCATGGAACGAAGATTACCTGGACCCGAATTCAGATATCTTAGCCATTTTCGATTGCATTCTCAATAAAGAAAGCGGCGGTATACTCAATTACATGGCAGGCCTGGAACGAGTAGCAGCCCCAGGCACACAGTATGTGTACAAAACCGGTGAAACCCATGTGGAAGCCGAAGTGCTGAAATCGGTTCTTCAAGGAGAAACCATCTCCGATTATTTTTCACGAAAAATATGGGCCAATATGGGCATGGAGGCCGATGCCAATTGGCTCTTGGAATCCAAAAACGGCACTGAATTTGGTGGCGGGTTGATCAGTATGACCTTGAGGGATTATGGACGCTTCGGGCTGTTTATGCTAAATAATGGTCGGGTCAACGGTACGGCCTTACTACCACCTGATTGGGTAGCCAATGTCACCACACCGCCGGCCGATGCCCCACAATGTGCCTGCGGTGCGTTGTATTCACCGGCCAATGCCGGCGAGGAAGCATACGCCTATCCGCTTGGCTACAGCTATAACTGGTGGCCTTTTCCCAGCGATACAATGGGAAGTTGGAGCCATCTGAATGATCCTACCTGGTGGGGTTCTGATGCCATATGGGTTAGTGATCCCTATTTGACTAATTTGCTTGGAACGTATACCGCCCAAGGCATTTTTGGCCAGTTTATTCACATCAACCCCAAGGAAAACATGGTAACCATCGTGTTAAGCGCCTGGGAAACCCCATGGATTGATCCCAAGGAATTTGAAACGTACAGTTTCATTGATGCAGCTGTGTATGCATTAAAACGATGAATCGTGTTTGCTATGCGTGTCGCACCTCTATATACATCAAAGAAAAATAGTCAGTCATGGTAAAGAAACCTATAACCGTTTTATTTCTGTTTGTAGCAACAGCGCTGTTTATTCAACTAAGTGCTCAAGAACCCGATGTTTTTGAAGCTAAAGGATGGGGTGCGAAATTTGGCACACAGACGTTGACTCAGATACAACAAGAGCTCCTCGACAGTATCGTGTATCTGGAGACGTATGATGGATTTATCTACAATGGTAATAAGGAAACATGGGAATATCGTTCCGACGGGCTTATCGATCACTATAGTTGGTACATCTGGCGTTCGGACCTTGGAGCCTGGTGGGGTATACAACGGTTGGATTCGACTTTTGATGCCAATGGGCGGTTGTCGATGATTCTAAGTGATAACTGGGATAGTCAAACAAGCCAGTGGAATCCAGGTGAAAAATCAGAGTTGAGCTATGATGCTGATGGAAATCAAATACTTTATGCCAACTATGTGTGGAATGCTGATAATCAAAAGTGGGAATGGGACAGTAAATCAGAAAGTACACACACGTATACCGAGGATAGCCTACATATCATTTACTCCATCAACTACACGTATGACAAAAGTACGGGAGTGTGGACACCTCATCACCGCAACGAATTGAATTATGATAAAAATGGGAAACGGACCCTTTATAATGCTTCTTTTTTAGATACGGTCAGCAATACCTGGGTTTTTAGAGCCAATAGTTTCAAGTACGAAATGGAGTATGACGAACAAGGGAGAATACTACTGCACAGTTACTATGTATGGAATAATGAATTGAACCAATGGAAAGGTCAGGGGACTTTGACCCAGTCGAGTTATGACTCCATTGGAAATACGACCGTGCAAGTGCTCAAAAAATGGGAAGCCTCGTTGAATCAATGGGCAAACAGCAGTAAAACGGAAAACACCTATAACGAACAGGGAAACGTAACACGAATCATTGATTCTGAATGGGATACTGATCAAAGTTTATGGGTGGTGGTATCTCAGCGCGAATATCTTTATAATGCTTATGGAAAGGTATCAAAATACCAGGTATTGCTGTTGGATACCGTTTCAAATGAATGGTATCCTGGCAAAAAGGATGAATATACGTATGATATAAACCATCAAGTAACGCTGGAGGAGCATTATGAACTGAATGATGACAGTCTTTTTGTGCTTCAAGAGAAATTAGATATCGTTTATTACACGAATGGGAAAGTGATGCTTACTACCTTTTATGAACTTGATGAAGATAGTGGAGCTTTGATTAAACAATACGACATCAAAAACACGTACAACGAATCGGGCGATAAGTTGATCGAGAATGCCATGACGTACTATGGCTTTGGATCTTCCTATGTATTAAAAAATACGTATTATTATTCATTGCATACGATTTCTTCCATCGAAACAGCAAAAGGCATTGAAACCGCATCCCCGTTAGTTTATCCAAGTCCATTCACCGACCAACTAACCTTTCAATTGACCAACACAGACCAGTCGTTTGTCTTCGAATTATTCGATGTTCAAGGTCAGAAAGTGCTGTCAAAACGGGTTCAACACTCAGAAAAACTAAACGTAGCCAACCTGCCTGCTGGCGTTTACATCTATATTTTATCGTCAGACAATAAAATGTACAAAGGAAAAGTGATTAAGAACTAACCATTAAAGAACCGACTATGAAAAACAAATTCTTACAGATTGCGACTGCATTATTTCTGATGGCCCCGCTGCTTTTTCTAAACAGTTGTACCGAAGAGAAAGAAGACAGTCCCATCCAGGTATATGGCGCTGAGTATACACCCAACTTGCTCGAAGTAGACGGGGCCGTTGTTGGCATTGATGCCGATATCGCTTCAGAGGCTATGAATAGTGCCGGTGTAAAATTTGAGATGAGCCTGTCAGACACCTGGCAAACGGCCTACGACGCTGTGTTAACCGGCTCGAACAAAGCCATGATGTCAATCGGTTACACCCCAGAACGTAAGGATCTGTTCAAGTGGGCAGGCCCTACGAGCCAGTCCATGTTAGGCATCTTTGAAAAGGGAGAATCAGCGCTTGTCTATCCAGTACCCATTGACGAATGCAAATTGCTACCTTCCATAGCCGTGGTCAGCAACTTGTTGGAAACAACCACCCTTGAGGAACTAGGTTTTAGCAATTTGGTGTATTACAACACCTATGATGCAGCCTTGGCCGCCTTTATGAATGGCGATGTCAAATTCATGGCCAGTGATTTCTTCCATTTGCTCAGTAAGCTTCCCTCAGGCTATTTCATGGAACATGTTAAGACGGTAACACGCTTCCGCACAGTGTATAATTACATTGCTTTCTCAAAAGACGTCAGCGATGAGGTTGTCAGCAAGACGCAGAAGGCCATTGAATCCATGATAAAGAATCAGCGTACTTTTTCCATCGTGACGAATTATCTTCCAGGACTGCCTATCGATTACATGCCAGGGACCATCCAGATTTATACAGAAGCCTGTCCCCCCTTCAGCTATTATACCGGCAAGGATACGACACGAAAAATTGAAGGTGCCTCTGTGGATATTGTGAATGAAATTCAAGCAAGGACAGGCCATGTGAACAAACTCAACATGAGCCTATGGTTGGATGCCTACGCCATTGTGCAATACTTGCCAAACAGTGCCTTGTTCAACATGACGCGCACACCCGAACGCGAAGCCATGTTCCAATGGGTTGGACCGATTTCCACCAGCAGAAGCTATTTCTATACGCTGGCCTCTTCAGGCTTGACCGTCTCCACCATCGAACAAGCCAAAGCCCTTCAATCCATTGCCACTACAAAAGGCTGGTTTACGCATGATTACCTGATCCAACATAACTTCCAAAACATTGTTGCCACCGCACTTACCTCTACGGAAGCATTTCAGCAACTCCTCAACGGTGAAGTACAGGCACTGCTGATGACAGACTTGGATATAAAATGGCTTGCTGAAATCAGCGAGACACCAATGAGCAATCTGACTCAGCAACTGCAAGTGTCTGATTTGAAAGATTATATTGCCTTCTCTCTCAATACACCGGCCAGTACTGTACAACAATGGCAACAGTACCTCGATGCTATGAATGCCGACGGAACATTCAACACCCTTTGGAATAAATGGTTCGAAGGATTCCCCAAGCCGTAAAATAGGCAGGAATTGAAAAGAATCAGCAAGGTGTGATGGTTGTCAATTAACCAACACCTTGCTGATTTTTTTGTGCCCCTTTATCCACACTTCGACAAAGAAAAGTCCCTTGTGGTTGGGGGTGAATTCGGTCTCATAAGTGGTTTGAACCTTCTCACCAGCGTGGTTGTACAGGGTAATCGGACGATTCTTATCGCCTCCTTTTACAAACAAGATGCCATCACGGTAGTAGGACACAACCTTGTCGGCAGCAGTCGTGCTGACAAAAATCAGTTCGGAAGGCGCCCCGGTCGAAACACCGGTGGTGCCTTTCACATCATAAGCATACTCCCTGTCGTTGTCCAACTCCTCGATGACGGTCGAGGCCCCTTTGACATAGTAATCCGTATACTTGGACACCGGTGTTATGGTAGGTGTATCATTGTTGGTCATCACTTCATACACACTTATGTAGTATCCTGAAGCCCATGGCAAACCCTCCCAGTTGGCCCTGAAGCCAAAAGCATCCACCTCAGTGGCAGGCAAGCCCTCAGGTTGACTGTTGGTCGTGACCAGGACAATCATGGGAGAGTTTTCAGAAACGGCATATCCATTGGTTGAACGAACTTGATAGAAATAGGTTGTGAGGGCGTCTTTAACCGTTATCGATAAGGTCGTGTCCTTAACAAAACGATTCCAATAGCCGTTGACATACGTTTTGACAACACCCGTATCAACCGTTTGCAGGGTAAATACGTCCAATAAATAACCGGTAGCATCCTCTACGGCATTCCAGTTGGCCGTGAAAGAAAAGGGCTGAATCTGGCTGGCCGGTCGTACAACAGGCACACCCATAACGAGGTTACCACCCATGAAGTCGAATAAAACGTTGTTGTTCTGTTCCCTGATGGCTGTCAAGGGTTTGTCCACTGCTTTTCCAGACCAGGTTTTGAGCCCGGGTGTCGTCGTGGCGGTAAGGGAGGTGACACCTGTTTGACCAGGAAAGGGGTCGCCCTTTAAACTATTGACATACAGTGAGTAATTGGTGCTTTTATAAATAATCTGTTTGTTGTCGGCTTCAATGATGTCGGCACATTGGTGGGAGGAAAGGGCGTTAACCATGTTGTATTGCCACAACTTTTCATAGGTCCAGCTGACGTCTTTGCCGTAATAACTCAGGGCCGTGCTGGCGTTGTCCCTCATGTCAATATGATAGACCAGCATGCCATGGTAGGGGATGTAATAATCCCAGGTGCCGCGGATCTGTTGTCGGTTTTCAACCAAGAAGAATTCCTTGCTGTTGTTGGTGTTGATGATAAATCCTTGATTGGTATTGACCAAAGGCTCCAGACTGGTACTCAGAGGGGCATTCAATTCCGTCGGTTCAGCCCAGCCCAGCAAGTAACGCTCAAGCAGGGTTAATCCGGCTGGCACAGCACCACCACCGTTGTATGCACCCGCCGCCATCAGCGACCAGGCATCCTGGTCGAATGCCTCCCCGTTATAAAGGTCATAATCCACATCGTACATGTCGTGTAGACCAAGAACGTGTGCGAACTCATGGGTAAACACCCCAATGCCTGTCAACTGACCGTTGCCACTGAGTTCGGCGCTGCAGGCATAGGAATCCACCTTTTTGCCATCGATGGTCAGGTTGATGCCGGCGTAACTGAGGTTGTAGGAGTGAGGCCAGATGGCGTTCTCGATGTCGGTGTCTGCTTCACCTTTATCAGCATAAAAAAGGTATACATTGTCTACTACGCCGTTGTTGTCGGAATCAAACTGGGAAAAGTCGGTGAGGTTGGCTGCTGCCTGGCAGGCTTCCCTGACCATTTCCCAAGGCCGTAAATCGTTGTCATCTTCATCGTTGGCACCGTAATACTCCCTGTTTCTGCTGACCGTAACGGGGCCAACCACTACAAATTCAGGCGAAAAGGCCCCCATGGAGTTTGACTGGAAATAATCCTTCACACTGCCTATGTGGTTGCCGCTGGCATACCCAGTCTTGTTAAGCAGATCATCGAAAGACGAACGACTGTGCGAAAAGTTTATATCATCGAAATTGACCAGGATGACCAGCGACTTGACACTGCCCGTCTTCACGAAATTGTTGAGCAGAATGTTGTCGAAGCGCCCTGCGGTGGCCGCTCTCAACTGATTTCGGCTCTGTGCAACGCTTATTCGCTTCGCGACCGCTTTTTCCAATTGGTTGGCTGACGGCTTCAGTTGCTTTGGTAGCGATTGTAAATAGGCAGCTGTTGCAGGTTGTTCCTCAGGGTGGGCAAGGACGGCCATCGGGCCTGGTACCAATTGTCCGGCATTGTCCAGCACAGCATAGCGATACGTTTTCTCTTTGTCGGGCAAGACGGTATAGCCTTCAGGGCTTAGGTAGCGATGATGGTATTCATCACCCACTTTGTAAAGAGATAAGGCGCTTCCATCCGATTGGAGCACCATGATCTGTTTGCGTGGAGCCGGAATGGCTTTCACTTCAACTGGGGAAAAAAAGCAAAGAGAAATGGCCGAAAAAGCGGCTATTATGGGTCTAAAACGTCGTCTCTTCATATAGGCAAATGTAGAAAGATTCTTTATCTTTGTAAAAAAATTTCTGAATACCTATGAATAAGACAGACGTACTGAACAAAGCGGCCGACAACATCCGAATTCTGGCTGCATCGATGGTTGAAAAAGCCAAATCCGGGCACCCCGGTGGTGCCATGGGAGGGGCCGACTACATCAACCTCCTGTTTTCCGAATTTCTGGTGTATGATCCGAAAAACCCTACTTGGGAAGGCCGTGACCGCTTTTTTCTGGACCCTGGCCATATGTCCCCCATGTTGTACGCTCAACTGGCGCTGACCGGTAAGTTCACCCTGGATGAATTGAAACAATTCAGGCAGTGGGGTAGTCCCACGCCAGGCCATCCCGAAGTGGATGTCACAAGGGGTATCGAAAATACATCCGGACCGCTCGGTCAAGGCCATACCTACGCCGTTGGGGCCGCCATCGCCGCCAAATTCCTCAAAGCCAAGTTTGGCTCTGTCATGGACCAAACCATTTATGCCTTCA
Organism: Bacteroidales bacterium; assembly: GCA_012718945.1. GTDB lineage: Bacteria > Bacteroidota > Bacteroidia > Bacteroidales > UBA1402 > UBA8389. Next base: position 3,269 of record JAAYBL010000059.1, on the reverse strand, counting down.
TCTCTGATGGTGGTGTACAGGAAGAAATTTCACAGGGCGCCGGTCGTTTGGCCGGACACCTGGGTCTCGATAACCTGGTCATGTTCTACGACTCCAATGATATTCAGCTGTCAACCAATACCTCGGCCGTAACCAGCGAAGATACCGCTGCCAAGTACAAAGCCTGGGGATGGGAAGTGTTCGAGGCCAATGGCAACTGTGTCACAGAACTTCGTACCGCCCTTGAAAAAGCCAAAGCCGTCAAAGGCAAACCCGCTCTTATCATCGGTAAGACCATCATGGGTAAGGGTGCCGTCACAGCAGAAGGCGCCAGCTATGAAAACAAGTGCGCTACCCACGGTATGCCATTGGGTGAAGCCGGTGCCAGCTTCGAAAAATCCATCCTGAACCTGGGTGGCAATCCCGAAGAACCCTTTGCTATCTTCCCCGAAGTGGCCGATCTGTACGCCGCTCGTGCCAAAGAACTCGAAGCCATCGTGGCTGAAAAATACGCTGCCAAGGCTGCCTGGGCCATGGCCAACCCAGAAGCCGCTGCCAAGCTCGAAGCCTGGTTTGCCGGTAAAACCCCTGCTGTAAACTGGGAAGCCATCGAACAAAAGGCCAATCAATCCACCAGGGCTGCTTCTGCTACAGTATTGTCCGCTCTGGCTACTCAGGTTGAAAACATGATTGTGGCTTCAGCTGACTTGTCCAATTCCGACAAGACCGATGGCTTCCTGAAGAAGACCAAAGCCATGACCAAAGACGATTTCAGCGGTGCCTTCCTGCAAGCCGGTGTGGCTGAGCTCACCATGGCCTGCGTTTGCATCGGTATGGGTCTCCACGGAGGAGTCATTCCCGCCTGTGGTACTTTCTTCGTCTTCTCCGACTACATGAAACCCGCCGTCCGCATGGCTGCTCTCATGGAAGTTCCCGTGAAATTCATCTGGACACACGACGCTTTCCGCGTTGGTGAAGATGGACCGACCCACGAACCCGTGGAACAGGAAGCCCAGATTCGTCTGATGGAAAAACTCAAGAACCACAAAGGCCACAACTCCATGTTGGTGTTGCGTCCTGCCGATGTACAGGAAACCACGGTGGCCTACCGTCTGGCCCTCGAAAATACCAAGACCCCGACAGCCTTTATCCTAAGCCGTCAAAATATCAACGACCTTCCCGGTACGTCTTATCAACAAGCCGCTCAGGTAGCCAAAGGCGCCTACGTGGTTTCATGCGATGGCAATCCCGATGTCGTGTTGTTGGCTTCCGGTTCCGAAGTGGCTACCCTGGTCGATGGCGCCGCTCTGCTCAGAGCCGATGGCATCAAGGTACGCATCGTTTCGGTACCATCCGAAGGCTTGTTCCGCAACCAGTCAGCCGCTTATCAGGCTGAGGTTTTGCCCGAAGGCGTGAAACGCTTTGGTTTGACCGCCGGTTTGCCCGTCAACCTGCTGGGCCTGGTCGGTGAAAACGGCCGCATCTGGGGGCTTGAATCCTTTGGATTTTCGGCACCTTACAAAGTACTCGATGAAAAATTAGGCTTCACTGGTGCCAATGTGTACCAGCAAGTTAAAGCCATGCTTTAAGCCTGCAGGCTTGTCTCAATAAGAGAGTCTACCACAAAAAAACCGATCCGTAAAGGGTCGGTTTTTTTTATCGTGCTCATTCTGCGTGATTTTTTATCATGACGAAAGGGTGCACCATTTATTTTAGTACATTTGCAACATCAACCAACCATTAACTCTATGAACCCCGACGATGTTCCTGTCGCGATATGTAGCGACCACGCAGGATACGAACTCAAAGAATTGATTTTAGACTGGTTTACCGAAACCAGCATCCCATTTACCAATTTCGGTACCTATTCCCCCGACAGTTGTGACTACGCAGACTTCGCTCACCCCATGGCAGAAGCCATCGAGGACGAAGAATCCGTACTGGGTATCGCTATTTGCGGCTCAGGACAGGGTATGGCCATGACGCTCAATAAACACCAAGGCATTCGTGCCGCTCTGTGCTGGAACAAGGATATCGCTATCCTTTCGCGTCAACACAACAACGCCAACGTGCTTTGTCTGCCCGCCCGCTTTATTGACAAGGAAACCGCAAAGGAAATTATCACCGCTTTTTTTGCGACTGAATTTGACGGCGGCCGCCATCAGGTTCGCATCGACAAGATGCCCCTCTAATAGGTCCTGTTTCCAAAAATCAGACTGCCAACCCGCACCATTGTACTACCCGTTTGCACAGCAAGGGGGTAGTCATCCGACATGCCCATCGACAACACACTGAATGTGGGGTCTGATGGAAAGTGGGTTTGTTTGAGCGTGTCAAACAATTGCTTCAGGCTCTTGAATTCCCGTTCTACCTGAGCCCTGTCATCGGTGAACGTCGCCATGCCCATCAGGCCCCTGATGGATACATTTCTATAGTCAAGCAATTGTCCACTGCTAACCAGGTCGATGCAAGCCTCTGGTGAGAAACCAAATTTGCTCTCTTCGTCAGCAATGTGTACTTGAAGCAAACAAGGTACCACCCGTCCAATACGGGCCGCTTCCTTGTTGATCTCCTGGAGCACCTTCAAGGAGTCTACGCTGTGGATGAGTGAAATAAACGGCACCACCTGCTTGACCTTGTTGGTCTGCAGGTGGCCAATGAGGTGCCATTCAATGTCGGACGGCAGGAGGCGTTGCTTTTCCACCAATTCCTGCACACGACTTTCCCCAAACACACGCTGTCCCGTCTCATAAGCTTCCTGGATGGCCTCCAGAGGATGAAACTTGGAAACAGCCACCAATGTTACTGTGGACGGCAAGGCGGCCTTCAGCTCTAAAAGACTGGTACGGATGGACATGGCAGATGATGGTTAGGTTAACGATGGGGGAGCTGATCCCAACGAGGGCGGACGTTTAATCTTCCACCGCAGCGTAAGGGAATACGTCCAATATAGGCGTATCGGTAATCATGGCCACTTCGTAGTCGCTCATGGTGCCTTTCATGCCTTCGTTCAAACGGTTCAATGCCTCCTGGATATCGGAAGCCTGGATCAGCATGGTGGCCGGTACGCGTTTTTCCGTGCCTTTTTCCTGGTCCAATACGATGAACAACACCTTTGCCCTATACCAGCGGTCGCCAGTAGGAGCATCGAACACTTCGTAAAACTTGGCGCGCTTGATGTTGGCCACGGTGTATTCACCGCTGACAAAGGGTGCAACTTCCTTGATTAGCCTGGCTTCGGCTTCGGTAAACGTAAGTGCGTCCACCAAAAAGGTTTCGGTGGTTTTTTT
>JAAYBL010000008.1 GCA_012718945.1 Bacteroidales bacterium | reverse complement strand
CTTGGGGTATCGAAAAAAATTGAAACGGCGCTGGGTATGTCGGGGGCTGTCGCCTTTGTACTCACGTTGTCCACGATTGTGACCTGGTTGGTACAAGATTTGTTGCTGACTCCCTTTCATTTGGAGTTTCTGCAAACCATCACCTTTATCCTGATCATCGCCAGCCTGGTGCAACTGTTGGAAATTATCCTTAAAAAGATGGTACCGTCATTGTACCAGGCCTTGGGCGTCTTCCTGCCCCTCATTTCGACCAATTGCGCCATCCTCGGTGTTGCCATTCTGGTGGTACAAAAGGAATTCAACTTGATTGAGTCCACTGTGTTTGCCCTTTCCACCGCTATCGGTTTCGGCTTTGCCCTCCTTATTTTTGCGGGTCTGCGCGAACAACTCAGTTTGACGCGTATTCCAAAAGCCATGCAAGGTATGCCCATCGCGTTGATCGTAGCCGGTTTATTATCGATGGCCTTTATGGGATTCGCCGGCATCGCATAAAGCCTGAGGGCCCCCAAAAAAACGCTCCTCCCATCAACAAAACGGACAACCGTTTGTTGATTATAAATAGTAGGTTGTTAAGATATTAGTTATGCTGGATTCTAATAAGGATGCGCTTAACCGCATCGCCCTTGATCCTGTTCAATCAGAAGCGTTGTTCAAGAAGGCGTTTCACATGAGCACAAACATTCTAGCGCTGTCAGATTATGAAACGGGGCTATTAATCGATGTGAATCAACCTTTCCTTGACACATTAGTACTTGATCGAGATGAGGCAATAGGACACACGTTCAAAGAAATCGGTCTTGATGACCAATTCTTCCGATCCCAAATGGTTATGCACGAGGGAGAGCTTGGCATCCCCAAAGGTACCTTTATCACCATCGATTACAAGGGCAAAACCCTTCACGGTCTTTTCTCTTCCAGCATTTATACCATCAATGGTAAGCAATTCTGGCTATCGGTGGTGCAAGATTTAACAGCCGAAAAAAACCTGGAATTCAAACTGAAAGAAGCCAATGAGCGCTACGAGTTGGCCATCGCAGGCAGCAACAGCGGCATATGGGATTATAATCTGTTGACCAAGGAGCTCTTTCTATCATCTCGTTGGTGGGAACAATTAGGCTATAAAAAGGGGGATTTACCCAGCGACTATAAGACGTTCAAACAATTACTACATGCCTCAAACCAGTACCATTGGTACCATGCCAGGGGAGCCGCCTTGAGAGACGCTAATGGCTACGCTACCCGATTGTCGGGATCACAGCGGGACATCAGCGAACGAAAAGAAATCGAACAGAACCTGCTTACCAAGACAGAAACCCTGGAATAATTTTTTGACATCAACCTGGATCTGTTGTGTATCGCAGATATTTCAGGGCGCTTCATCAAGCTTAACAAGGCCTGGGAAACCATGTTAAACATTCCGCTGGAGGAATTGGAAGGGCGTTCAAGTCTAGACTTCGTGCATCCCGACGACCTTCAAAGTACCTTGAAGGCACTTGAGAAACTGGATCGACAAGAAAAGGTGTTGAACTTCGTCAACCGTTACAGATGCAGCGATGGGAGTTATCGGCACATCGAATGGCGATCTTCCACCAAGGATTCACTAGTCTTTGCTACCGCCAGGGACATCACGGTGCGATTACAAGTGGAACAACAACTGAAATCCCTCATCGCAACCAAGGACAAGTTTTTCAGCATCATGGCTCATGACTTGCGCAGCCCTTTCAATGCCATTCTTGGTCTTACGGACCTCTTGTTGGACGAACTGGACACCCTGAATAAAGATGACATTCGTGCCGTATTATCATCCATCCAACATGAAGGCCAACAAACGTTTGCCTTGTTGGAAAACTTGCTGGAATGGTCCAGATCACAACAAGGGTATTTAAAAATCGCCCCTGAGACATTGTCAGCCAAATCAGTGGCTACAGGCGCCATTGAACAATTGAAAGGAGCTGCCACAATCAAGCATCTATTGATTAATTGCACGATAGCTGAAGAAGTTCAGGTATACGCCGATACCCACATGCTCATCACCATCCTTCGCAATCTGATTAGCAATGCCATTAAATTCACCCCATCAGGTGGAACAATCACTATCCTGGCCACGGAAAACAGCAAGGAAACTGTCTTTATGGTCAGCGACACCGGTATTGGCATGACGGAAAAACACATCGAACAGTTATTTGATATAGGTGAAAAAGTAGTCACCAAGGGAACCAACAATGAGAAAGGAACCGGCTTGGGACTGGTTTTGTGCAAGGATTTTGTCGAAAAACATGGGGGACGCATTCATGTAAAAAACAAACCAGGTTTGGGTAGCACATTTATGTTTACTTTACCGGTAAAATCCGTATCTTAGTCTCAACAAAAACCCAGACACCATGTTACAAAAAGGCGATAAAGCACCTGATTTCCAGGGATACAACCAAAAGGGAGAACGCATTAATCTGTCCGATTTTTCAGGCAAACGGATCATCTTGTACTTCTACCCCAAAGACAACACCCCCGGTTGTACGGCTGAAGCCTGCAACCTCAATGACAACCTGGCCCATTTCACCAACCAAGGTTTCGTTGTGATTGGTATCAGCCCTGACTCGATAGATTCGCATGAACGTTTCGCTACGAAATTCAATCTTGGCTTTAATCTGGTGGCCGACACCGACAAAAGCATCACTCAAGCTTACGGTGCCTGGGGAGAAAAAAAGAATTACGGTAAAACTTATATGGGCCTGCTTCGCACCACCTTCATCATTGATGCCCAAGGGGTCATCGAGGCAATAATCACAAAGGTAGACACCAAGGCCCACACCGAACAAATAGACAAGATATTGGGGCTATAACCAGCCCTGAGGTTTCTGCCGGCTGGAATTCGTTCAAAATGTGTACTTTTGGAACGTAATCACATGGCACCTATCAATCCTCAACGAATAACCCCTCCAGGTTTTGAAACCCTTTTCAAAACCTACTACCCCTCGTTGTGCTATTTTGCGGATCAATACCTGCAAAACAAACATCAGGCAGAGGATGTGGTGCAAAGTGTTTTTACACATTGGTTGCAGGAAAAGCCCCATTATCAAAGTGAGGAGCATGCTCGAAACCTGCTTTACAAAATGGTGAAACAGGCCTCACTGAATGAAATGCGCCGCCTGACGCTTCACGCTCAACCCATGAGTCAGATACCGAAGCCATGCAATGGGGCGAAGCCGTCGTTTTGGAAGCCAAGACCATCGATGATATCTACCTGGATTTTGCTCCCAACGGTGTTGGTTATGTTGCCACTGACGCAGACGGTCGCATCCAATTGTACACCTTTGACAAACCCAGCAACTAATTTTGTTTCTCACACTTCTCTAACAAGGGTGCCCACTCCAAGGGCACCCTTGTTTAAAAAAAACGCGTATGAAACGGTTCATCTTTTCAGGGTTTATAGCGTTGATGTTGTGTACATCAGTGATGGCACAACAGGGCCTTCGCCCGGTGGAACAATCCAACGCCAATCAATTCTCGTTTGGTGTCATCGGAGACGTACAAGTGGACAACAGCGTTGAACTTGGATACGCCGTTCGTACCTTGTTTACTGAACTTCAACAACCCAAAGCCTGGTCATTCGGCCTCTTTTTGGGCGACCTGGTGAACGACAATCCCACCCTGTTTCCCTACATGGTGAACCAACTGGATCAATTGCCCTTTCCCTATCGAAACGTCTTTGGCAACCACGATAGAACCATTGCTGAGCATCAATCGAGAACAGCTGATTTCGATCAACATTTTTCAACCTCAACCTATGCCTTTACCAAAGGCAAGACGCACTTTCTGGTGTTGAACAACATCGTCCCCAAAGGGAAATATGGTTACGAAGGGTTTTATAATGAGGAACAACTACGCTTTGTGGCTGATGAACTGAGGTCTATGCCCAAAGACAGGCTGGTCATCATTGCTCAACACATTCCTTTGATGCATACCAAAAATCCGGGATCCCTAACAGACTTGCTCCAAGGCCGTCGTGTATTAATGCTCTCTGGACATACGCATACGGTGGCTCGCTACCAACACCCATTGAAAGACGGCTTTTTGCATGAGCTGGTAGCCGGTGCCGCTTGTGGCAGTTGGTGGACGGGTGAAAAAGATATTTTCGGTCATCCCACAGCATTGATGAGTTGCGGCAGTCCGCGCAACTATTTTGAAGTCGAGGTGGTTGACACGACCTTCAAACTCAACTATAAAGGCATAGGCTTGGATCCTGGTCATCAAATGCATATTTGGGTAGCTGGTCACGACACCCTGGATAAACAGGTGGCCGAACTGGACACAGTGGCTGCCGGCACCGTTTTGGCAACCATCTATGCTGGTTTCGATCAAACCACCGTTTGGATGCAATTGGACGACGAAGCGCCGGTGCGCATGCACCAGGTGAAACGTGTAGCGCCCTTGGTTGCGCGGGTGGCCGCCTTCAACAAGAGCAAGGTGTATCCAACCAAGCACAGCACGCGCCTGCCCCTGAGAAGCCGTCCTTCCAACCATGTCTGGCAAGCTCAAGTGCCAGTGAACAAAACATGGCACCGAATGCATATCTTTGCCGATGACGCCTGCGGCTTCAAGGCCAATGGGTATTACCTTAATCCTGCTCCGTGAATCGAATCACCTGACATCCGGCTACCATGAACACACCCAAACCGCTATCTGACCCCACCATTTTCCCGACCGATGATGTATTGGCTGCCAGCCTGGGAGACACCCCGTTCGAAACGCTGTCCAGCCTTTTCGACACCATCACAGCACAGCCCCTGGGGCTGACCATCGAATGGCGTTATTACAACGACGGAAAATCCTGGCTCTGCAAAGCCGTTTTCAAAACAAAAACCGTTTTTTGGCTGTCTGTGTGGCCGGGGTATTTCAAGACCTCGTTTTATTTCACAGAAAAGCATCTGGAAGCGTTGGCCGATCTGCCCATAGCCGAAACACACAAAACTAGTCTGGCTAGCGCGGCGCCTATTGGTCGCCTTATCCCTCTGACACTCGATGTTTCGGACGGCAATCAACTGGACGATCTTTTGACCTTGATTACCTTCAAGAAGTCGTTACATTAAAAAAGGCTGAAACCAGGTACCTCGTCTCAGCCTTACACAACAGCATGGTGTATCCTTACTTAGATGACTCCAATATCTTTGCTTTTTCTTTTTCAAACTCCTCTTGTGTGAGGATTTTTTCATCCAACAACTGTTTCAAAGACTTGAGCCTTTCAATATCGGATTGTTCGGTTGATCGAACAGGCTGTGTCATGATGGGTTGTTGATCATTCAAAGGGGCTAATTCATAGGTGTGAAAGGGTTGGTATTTCATCGTCCATAAGTAGGGGAAAGCGAAGAAAAGACCTCCGATGATGGCTGACACATCGACTTCCTCATTCCTGGTCATTGTGGTGATGTAGGGTTTATAGCCTTCTTTTACCAATTTTATCATTGTGCTACTGCCCACTATTCGTGTATCGGTATGGGAATAGGGTGTTTCACCAACGTACTGACCATCCATATAAACTTTGGCCCCGTTAGGTTTTGATTGGATCAGGGTTGTACTGGAACAACCGGCAACAAGCAACGACACAACGAGTAATACACTAACAAGACGTACACTGCATTTCATGATTTTTTCTTTTTAATGAGTTTTATCGACCAGACCAACAATCCAATGCCAGTCCCTAACAAAAGCAAACCTCCAACCAATACTCCATAACCGTATTCGGTCAATGTTGCAAGGCTTTGAAAACACTTGAAAAGTGCATACAATGGATACAGTATCAGTACAATAGAAAGTATGAGCAAAAAATACCTCATGCCAATGAATTGAATCAATCCGGGATTACCCCAAAATTAGGTATAATCCCGGATTTATTGTTATTATTTTGTGACAATGACAGTCGTAGGTGTATAGATGCCACTGGTCAACATATTGAGCAATCCGTCAACAAACGAATGTTTTACGGTAATGGAATAATCCTTTGCGTCACCGGCAAGTGCCTGTGTGTTAGCCGTTGAAATGGGAGCCAAACCTGCAATCAGATAATGATTATGTCCAACAATTTGAGTACCTGTCTGAGGCCCGTTGCCTACCGTGGCGGTAAACGTGTAACACGATGTCATGGTCACAGCAATGCCGGCAACAAGCACCAGCTTCATCAATTTCTTTTTCATGGTGATGGTTCTAAAATGTCCTACTCGTACGTTTTTCGGTATTCACGGATTACAAATAGTAAGTAATCGTTGCCAAAGGTAAATAATTAGCGTCTCATAAGAGGCTTTTTTGTTGATTTTTATTTACCATTAATCACATTATACCTGAAACAAACAGAGTTAGGCTCATATGGCAACAACGCTTCCAGAGTGGGCTACAGATGCACTTGCAAAGATACAGATAAATCCAGCCGATTCACACTGCGATCTTTGCCTTCGGCAGGCTCTGTTACAATCGTTGTCCCATTGTCCCAGTTTAATTGGTCGATCCATCCTAACAGCAACGATGATTTGGCTCCAAATGAGACATGTTCAGACACACGGGTTTCAATGCCAAACTCAACCTGACCGCCAATGGTATTGCCTGTTACTATATAGTCTCCAAAATTTGTATCTCTGAAATTGTTATACCAAATACAACCGGCAGAGGCTCCCATCAACAAATAGGTTTTATCCTTATTGACAGCCATGCGCCTGATTAACTGTGGCCCCAGATAGGTAACACTCCGCCTATCCGAAGCATCAATGATTGTTGTATAGGTCACGCCGTCAATGACTACTTCACCTCTACAATCATACCTTTCTGCCGTATGATACCGATTGAAAGTGACACCACCTCCCCACTTGGGAGTGTAAAACCAGGTAAAGTCTGCTCCAAAAACCTTGTCAATATAGAGTGTTTCAGTGTAATGGATATTATCACCCATTTCTGCTAACCCAAAATTCAATTTATTCGCTAGACCATAGAAGACTGACAGACGGAATCGTTGCCGTGGGTAGGTGGGCTTGGCGGGAAGAATCTTACTTTGGGTGGTCAACCAGGCTTCGTAATTGACTCGATACACCAGCACATCAGCTTGATGGATGGCAAAACGGTTGAAAGCCTTACCATTCTTCGTTGTGGGCTCATCAATGGAATAGAAAAGACTGTCCTCACTGAAGCCGACCACCTTGCATGCGATGGAGTCATTGGCGACAGTGACAACCAAGTCCTGTGAGAAAGCCAGCAAAGCAACAACCAGTCCTACTATGACGGCACTTACTTTTTTCATTTTTGGATGACAATTTTGCGCATCAGCTGCCCCTCGGCTGAGCGGACGGAGACGACATAGAGTCCTACAGGAAGCTCAACTGCCAACTCGGAGGTGGTGCTCTTCAAGGAACGAACCATTTGGCCAGACAGGTTGCGGATCTGGATGTCCGAGTCATGCGTCAAGCCATTCACTGTCAAGAGACTTCCTGACACAAACATGTCGACACTAGTCAGGGTTGGCAGCTCATCGAGACCAACAATGTTGGCGTAGCCATAAAGGTTGGTATTGTTGAAGGTCACCTGATAGGGCCATTGTTCGTCATTGGTGTCGTCGTCGTCCCATGCATGGCGCCAATGAGTGCTGGGGGCGCCGGTAACGACCAGCCACAAACGGCTGCAACCGGCAGGACAGTCGAACGATACGGTATCCTTGACACCACTCTTGGTCACGGCTTTCATGGGACCGTAGACGCGTTGACCATTGGTCAGCAGGGCGACAAAGCCGTAGCGCCAACCGGCATAAGCAAGGTTTTTAGCCCTGTATCCATCGGTGCCGGCCAGGCCCTCAAAGTAGGCTGTGACAGTCTTGGCCGTGGTCGGTGCATTTATCCGGATGATATTGTGACCGTAGTTTTCCAGACAGACTGTGGGATCGATGCGCCAGACATAGCCACCTTGGTTGTTGAGCTTGGGTTGAGGTCTTGTCGTCACCTTACCTGCGCCCAAGGTCTTGAGCGCGGGAATATCCCAGGAGGCAAAGCGAGCGGCACACTCCCACATTTCATCGTTGAATGCTGCTTGGTTAAGGCCATGTAAGCGCTTGTAGGTTTCGATGGGGTCTTCTGGATTATACGACTTGTTCCACAGTTTTCCGATTTCGTCCATACCGTGTTTATAGGTCCAGAAATCCTGAATAAAGTAATTCTCGTACCGTGGCGTTTCGTGCAGCAAGTGTTTGTGCACATTGCTCAAATAACCACTAAACCACTCGTTGGTAAACTGCTGTTCAGGGAACACTTTGTAAGCCTGCCATTGGGCACATTGTTCCCACCAACCATTACTACCGGCGCCGTTATCACCGTAGCCATACATCCAGCCGTTGTTGTTATTGTTGTCGCAATGTACCTGGTATTGAAAGCAATGGCCTACCTCGTGTGCCACGGTTTG
>JAAYBL010000058.1 GCA_012718945.1 Bacteroidales bacterium | reverse complement strand
CTTGGGCGCCTGTCTGAGCAATGATGGCTTTCACGGCAGCCTCAACTTCTGCAGCCGTAAGGGGCTGGGGTAGATAGACTTCCAGCACGGCAGCTTCAGCCAGTTCGTTGGCAGCCAGCTCAGGCCGTGCCTGTTGTTCAAAAATCTGGGCCGATTCCTTGCGTTGTTTCAGCATCTTGGTAATGATGCGTACCACGACGTCGTCCGTCAGTTCAGCCGGAGCCCCTGGGGCCGTCTTGGCTTCAATTATTTCTTTTTTGACACCTCTCAGCGTCAGTTTCTTTACCTCGTCCTTAGCCAGCATGGCGGCTTTCAGGTCGGCGTCTATTTGTTCTGTCAGTTTCATAATGAATGGTTGTCTTTAATGGTCATACCACGGCGATAAGCAGGCGTACTCTCAAGGTTGGCAATGACGGTGTCATCGTCCATTTCATCCAGTTTGAGGACGTAGGGTAAATAACGTTTCCTCCGTTTCGCCTTATGGTCGGGGTAATAAGTATCCAATCTGATGGTACGTTTCTCATCCTTGATGCGTTCCTTGGCCAATTCCTCTTCGGTCTTCTGAGAAGCCCTTTCCTGGATTTGGGGAACATTCATCAGGTTGAAACCGGTAGCCAACAAGGTGACCTTCAAGTCCTGTTCCAGGCTATCATCAAACGTGATACCCCAAATAACCTCTACCTGGTTGTTGAAGCGCTTCATGAAGTCGTGGATCTGATCCATCTCAAACATCATAAGTTCCTGTTGTGTACTGCAGGCAATGTTGAACAGCACCTTTCTGGCATTGAACACATCGTTGTTGTTCAACAAGGGAGAATTCAACGCACTTTCGAGGGCATCGCCCAAGCGTCGGTCACCCTTACCAAAGCCTGTACTCATGATGGCCACGCCTCCATCCTTGAGGATGGTGCGGACATCAGCAAAGTCAAGGTTGATGTAACCTGGTACGGTGATGATTTCAGCAATGCTCTTGGCAGCCACCGTCAAGGTGTCATCAGCCCTTCTAAAGCCGTTCATAACGGTCAGGTCAGGGTAAATACGGCTCAGTTGTTCATTATTGATTACCAGAAGGGCATCAACGTACTGGCTCATCTCTTCGACCCCATCAAGGGCTTGGTTGATTTTGGGCTCACCTTCCCACTTGAAGGGAATGGTGACTATACCAACGGTGAGCAATTCCATTTCCCTGGCTGCCTTGGCGATGATAGGGGCTGCTCCTGTACCGGTGCCACCTCCCATACCGGCAGTGATAAATACCATGCGTGTGCCGTCGCTTAAGGCACGCTTGATATCTTCGTAGCTCTCTTCGGCTGCTTCACCTGCTGTTTTGGGGTTGTTACCGGCACCCAAACCGCCAGTGGTGGAGCGACCCAGCTGGAGTTTCTGAGGTATGGGTGAGGTGATCAAGGCCTGGTTGTCTGTGTTACAGAGCATAAAGGTTACGTCCTTGATGCCTTCCTTGAACATGTGGGAGACGGCGTTACCTCCACCACCTCCAACGCCGACCACCTTGATGATGGCCACGTTCTGTGAGGGATAGTCAAATGCGAGTATGTCGTTCATTGTATGGGGAGTTGTCAGTGTAAATGCTTATCGATTTATAAATCGTCATCATCGAACATGTTTTTCATTCGGTCCAGGAAACCCAACGTCCGTTTTTTCTTGTTACGCTGCTTGCCATCGGCCGGCGGCGTGGTGGGGGCTGTGGGGGTTGTGGGTGGCTCAGGTTTTACATCAAAACCTTCGAGTCGCTGGTCACTGACCGTTGAAGCCTTGGGGACCTCCACTGGTTTCGCCGGTGCCAAACATGCTTTCTGACCCAGCAACAGCAAACCGGCACACAGCGCATCTTCTGCACCTAGATCCATGCCAGCCGGCAGCGAGGAGAAATCCTTGGCTGGCATCCCGATACGCACGTTTAAGCCCGTCTTTTTGTTGATCAAGGTACTCAGATCTTTAAGTCTGGATCCGCCCCCGGTGATAACGATACCGTCGGACAACTTGGGGAGTTCAACACCTGCATAGTGTAGCTGGGCGTAAAGATTTTCCACGATTTCCTCCACCCTTGCGACAAGCACCTCGTTGTATTCTTTTTCCCGGTCACTGAGTGTGGGTACATCCTGGGGATCTTCCTCATCGCTCAGTTGATCGGCGTAATGAAGGGCCGATCCATGTTCAATTTTGTATTCCTCTGCCTCCTGGACATCCATGTTGACCGATTGAAGGTCCATGTTGATCTGGTCTCCCCCCATAGGCAAAACAGCCATGTAACGCATAATGCTGTTTTTGAAAACGATGAGTGAGGTGGTTTGGGCACCGAAATCAAACACGGCAACACCGCGTTTCTTTTCCTCAGGCCTAAGCACTGCTTCGGCGGTGGCCAGGGGGCCCAGTATAGGTGAGTATTGTATGTTTAAACTATCAAAGCAAGCGTCCAGGCCTTTTGACAAGAAAGGTCTGCCGATAACAGTCTGGAAACGGCCTTCCACTTGTGTAGGCATGGTTCCCACAGGGTTGAGATCCGG
>JAAYBL010000057.1 GCA_012718945.1 Bacteroidales bacterium | reverse complement strand
TTGAGAACTGTTGTGACGATTTGTTGCCTTCTGGCAGTAATCAAGGCTTGTTGAGCCTGTTCGTCCAATGTCAAGACGTTAGACAGGACGGGCATCAAAAAGATGGGGGCGAGGTTGAGCGACAAGACGGTTAGTGCTAGATCCAGCAGGGAAATTGGCCTGATGAGGCCCTTTTCAATGGCCGCTTCTCGCTCGTTGTCCAATGCTTGAATCATGGCCAGCGGTTTTTCACGTAGTTGTTCTTTAACTTCAGCCACCAGGGTTGGTAGTCGATGCAGTTCATTGATAATGAGCCTGGCTAATCTGGGGTCTTTATGTATCATGTCGAAATGGGTCTCAATAAACAATGTGACCTTGTCTAAAAACGAGGTGCCTTGCTTGAAGGGGGCCGCTGTCATGTTTGTATACACGGTCATGAACTTGCGCTCAAATATCCTTGAAAAAAGGTTGAGTTTGGTTCTGAAGTAATAATGGATAAGTGCTTGGTTGCAACCCACCTGCTTGGCGATCATGGTGGTGGAGGTCTTGTCAAACCCATATTCGAGAAAGCACGACTCGGCAACTGTCAGAATATGGTCTTCCATGGAGGGATTAATAGACATATTTAATAGACTTATTAATGCAAAAGTAGGACTTTTTCTGAGTATGAAAGCAGTTTGCTGTCATTTTTTCCTTAAATCTCCGTTTTTTTTCAAATCTTTGCGGATGCGGGTATTGATCAGTGCTAGCAACATACCGATATTACCAACCATAAGATCATCTGTTATGAAAAGAATGCTTGTCCTTGTGTGTGTCATGATGTTGGCGGCTACCGCCAGCCAGGCCCAGTTGCATTATGGTGTCAAAGCCGGTGCCAATATCAACAGTTTGTCTGCCTCAGTAGACGATATGGTTGATCAGGTGAAAGGGGCCACCAGCTATCAGTTTGGTGTCGTTTTCCAAGCCAAAGCCTTGGGATTTGCTATACAACCTGAAGTGTTGTACAGTGTGAAGAGTGGATTGATTGATGATAATACGATCAAGGACTACCTGGCAACTCCAGATGAGGTGAAGTTCACTTCTCAAAACATTGAAGTACCCATCAATCTGCAGTATGGCTTTGATTTTGGATTGGCGAGGGCTTATCTCCAGGCTGGACCTTATGTTTCTTTTGTGGCATCAACTATGTTAAACGGGGATGCCAATTTTGATGATAATCTGAAGAATTCGTTCAAGACGTTCGATTTTGGCGCCGGTGTAGGAGCAGGTATCGAGGTTTTGAACGTTCAACTTGCCGTCAAGTACGATTGGGGCCTGGGTAAAATTGGCGAGGCAACCATACCGACCGGTGTGGGCAGCCTAGCAGTTGAAAATCCTTTTAGCAAATTGTCCAACAAAACCCTCAGCGTATCGCTGGCGTATATATTCTAAAAAATGACGGGTCCAGGCACTAAAGGCTGGACCCTTTTTTACGTGCGCCATGCATGGCGCATCACTAGACGGTGCAAGTCCGTTATGGAGGCTGGCAGTTGCCAACCATTAGCCAAGAGCAAGGGTGTCCATCGCGAGGTGGAATCTGAAGGAAGCTGGCGGCAAAGTTCCGGCCGGAGGAACACGAACATCATCAGGCACAAACCGCAGGACGAGTTTGCGTAACAAAACAAAGTCCCATAAACTGCACGGATGCGGCTTGTGTAAATGATGCCGGTATATGGAATGAAAGTGATGCGTCTTACCGTGGGAGGTCTCACAGACATGTGGAAACAGTGTATGAAGCATGGCTAACAATTGCTGTGAGAAGTCAGCCGAGACCATA
>JAAYBL010000056.1 GCA_012718945.1 Bacteroidales bacterium | reverse complement strand
TCTGGTGCTTATCGCCTTGCTCTACAGGCAGCGTTCGCTTCGAAACGAGCGGCGGTTGGCGCAGGAAAAGGTAGCCTTGCTGGAGCGTGAGAAGCGGCTGGTGGCCACTCAGGCTGTCATGGAGGGGGAAACGGCCGAACGTTCTCGCCTGGCCAGGGACCTGCACGACGGGCTGGGAGGGATGTTGTCGGTTATCAAGCTCAACCTTCATCAAGTGAAAAAGAGTGATTTGATGGTGCCTGACGATGTGGGCCGCCTGGACAATGTGTTGGGGTTGCTCGATCAATCCATGCAGGAACTGAGGCGTGTGGCCCACAACATGATGCCTGAGGCGCTGGTGAAATATGGCTTGAAGGCCGCGTTGGCCGATTTTTGCCGCAACATTGAAAACGCTCATTATCACTATTTTGGGGAGGAGAAACGATTGGACCCCAACCTTGAAGTCACGGTCTACAGGACGGCTTTCGAACTGGTGAACAATGCCCTCAAACATGCTGAGGCTAAGGCTATCAATATTCAGGTGGTGCAGCAGAGTGACAGGCTGGCACTGACCGTCCACGATGACGGTAAAGGTTTTGATACCAAATCGCTCACTCACACTGACGCTGCTTCGGACAAATCCGTTGACGCTGTCACTGGCCAAGCTGCTGACGCATCCGCTCAGAAACCATCTGGCCATGGCCTTTCCAACATTGCCAACCGGGCTGCTGCGTATGGTGGCACGATGGATATACTGTCGGCGCCTGGTCAAGGTACGGAAATCACGGTTGAATTCTTAATACAGCAAGTGCAATGATACAGGTAATGGTGGTAGATGACCACGCCATCTTGGTGGACGGTTTAACGCATTTGATCAATGAGTCCGGTTTTGCAACGGTGATGGGCGTGGCCTACACGGGCAAGAGTTGTATGGAATTACTGAGGCAACAACAACCGGAAGTGCTGCTGTTGGATATTAATTTACCCGATGTGAGCGGACTGGATCTCTGCAAAACCATCAAGGGGCAGTATCCTGCCATCAGGGTGGTGGCGTTGACCAGCTACAGCGAATACGCGATGGTACGCCAGATGTTGGAAAACGGTGCCAGCGGTTATGTAATAAAGAACGCCATGCCAGACGAAATCCTGATGAGCATCCGGGTGGTGCACGAAGGGGAACTATTCCTTTGTGAGCAGGTGGATGTGTTCATGAAACGGCAGGCAGATACTGCCATTTGGCTGACCAACAGGGAAAAACAATTACTTGGTTTGATAGTGGACGGCCACACCAACCAGGAAATCGCTGCCAAGATGTTTCTGGGCGTGGAGACCATCAATAGTTACCGCAAGAACCTACTCTGCAAGCTGGGTGCCCGCAACACTGCCGTGATGGTGAAAATGGCCATCGAGGGGAAGTTGATTTGAGGCTGGCTATTTACCGATTACTTTTTATCACTGAATTGGAAACAATTGAACGGCAGTGCTGTTCCTTTGAGCTTCAGCACCACGATGCCGTGGGCAGGAACGGTGCGCGTGATGATGGACGCCTGGCTTGAGGCTGTGTGTTCTTTTGTCCACAAGTCGTCGACGGTGTAGCCTTTGGAAGGGTCAATACCTATGGCGAAGACGTTGAAGTCGATGATGTCGGGTTCTTTGCTGCGGTTCAGGAGGGCAATGACGACTTCTCCGCTCATGGTGTGGGCCAGGGGACGTCCCCAGACTTCCAGGTCACCGTGGTCAAAGAGGCGGCGGGCCTGATAGACGTAGGGGCTTTGGTTGATGGCAATCAGTTCCTGGTTGGTGATGATTTCACGGGTTTCCTGCGATAGTTTGGTCAGGTCGTTGCCCAGCAGGAGGGGGGAATGCATCAGGCACCACATGGTAAAGTGGGCTTTGTCTTCTTCATAGCTCATGCCACGACCTACTTGTAGCATATCCATATCGTTGTAGCGGCCGCTGGATGCGTAGGGCCACAAATCGGCGTTGATGTCGATGATGCGGAGTATGGACTCGAAATTGTTGCGGATATCGCCTGAAATGCGCCAGGAGTCGCCTACCTGGGTGACCCATTTGCCGGGAAACTCCCAGCGGCACACATTGTAGACCACCGAGGGCTTGATACGTCTGGCCAGTTCTCCAATCTGAGTGTAGCGCACTTGTTCGTCCAGCCCCAGCCAGTTGGCGCCGCACCAGTCTACCTTGATAAAGTCGTAATCCCATTCCTTGAGAAAGAGGGTCAGGTCTTGTTCATCGTGGCCGTAGAGACCCATGCCCACGCCAATGGTGTCTTTGTCGTATTTGGAGGCGCAGGTATTGAAACCGGCGTCGGAGTAGATACCAGCTTTCAGGCCTTTTTTATGAATGTATTTGGCCAGTTTCTTCATCCCGTTGGGAAAGCGTTGCTGGTGGACGATGAGGTTGCCTTGGTCATCTCGTCCGCCGAAGAAGCCGTCGTCGATATTGATATAGGTATAGCCGTAGCGGTGGAGACCGGCGTTGATCATGGCGTCGGCCTGGGATTTGATGATGTCTTCGTTAATGGCCACGTGGTAATGGTTCCAACTGGCCCAGCCCATTACGGGTGGCTTGTGTTCGGCTTTGACACAGGTCAGGGTAAGTAAGGTCGCGAAAAGAGTGGTTAGGATGGAACGAGGATTCATTAATGAATGTGTTTGACGGTTAATAAAGACATAATGGGGTAAAATTAGTGATTTTCCCGCTATGTCAGCGCCTATTTTGAGCGTCAAGTAGGTTGTTAGTAAATATAACGTTACATTTGCGTGCACTTACCTACTAATAGACCATGAAAATGATGTTTACTAAATGCTGGCTATCCAGAC